>DATFML010000050.1:0-2153 GCA_035266965.1 Gammaproteobacteria bacterium | reverse complement strand
AGTACAACAAGCTGTCGGCATCAACTGCTGTTGTGCCAGCAGCTTGTTGTACTTCGCTTGATAGCATGATTTTCTCTTTCTTTGTATCGGCTTTCATCGACAGGCTTTGTAAGAACGTTCCGGCGTCGTCCTCAACGTCTGAGTAGACCGCTTGAGCGGCGTAGCACACCAGCGTTAGCGGCATTATTGGAAGCGGTCATTTTTTCCCCCCGAAACCCGCGGCATGGAGAACCTGTCGCGGGGTGTTATGCCGCTTGAGCGGCATTTTCTCCGTTTACCGGACTTATACGGCTGCAGCGGCAGAAAAGTACCGCGGCGGCGGGAATATCCGGGCTATTCCGCAAACTACCTCCAAATCAGGCGTTTCGCAAACTCCGCTGGGGATGTTATGCCGCTGTTGCGGCATTTATCCGCTTACTGTATAAAAACACAGGTCTGGTATTGGTTCAAGACAACAGGGAGGTTGTCATGGCGCAACAGGGCAATGGGGGAGGTGCGCACGAAGGCGGGCGGCTGCTGGATCAGGTGCGGCGGGCGGTGCGATTGCGCTACTACAGCCGGCGCACGGAACAGGCCTACTGCTACTGGGTGCGGGCCTACATCCGCTATCACCGTCTGCAGCATCCGCAGGAGATGGGCGAGCGGGAAGTTGCGCAGTTTCTGAGCCATCTCACCATCGACCGCTCGCTGGCGCCTTCCACCCAGAATCAGGCGTTGAACGCGTTGTGCTTTCTGTACCGGCATGTGCTCGACCGGCCGTTGGGGCGGCTGAGTGAAGTCGCGCGGGCGAAGCGGCCGCAGCGGGTGCCTGTGGTGTTCACGCCCGGTGAGGTGAAACGGATCCTGGCCGAGTTGCGCGGCGTGCCGTGGTTCGTGGCGGCCATGCTGTACGGATCGGGGCTGCGGCTGATGGAATGCCTGCGGCTGCGCATCAAGGACGTGGATCTGGAGCGGCGGGAAATCGTGGTACGCGACGGCAAGGGCCGCAAGGACCGGGTGACCATGCTGCCCGACCGCATGGTTCCCTATGTGCGGCGCATGATGGAGCGAGCGCGACGCTACCACGACCTGGACCTGGCGGAAGGGTTGGGTGCGGTCGAGTTGCCCTATGCATTGGCGCGCAAGTATCCCAACGCCGCCAGAGAGCTCATGTGGCAGTATCTGTTGCCGTCCTACAAGCGCTCGGTGAATCCCCGCACCGGCACCGAGGGTCGCCATCATGTATCGCCCGACTCGGTGCAGCGGGCCGTGTACCGGGCCATCCGCGCGGCAGGCATCGCCAAACAGGGAAGCTGCCACACCTTCCGTCATGCGTTCGCCACCCACCTGTTGGAACGGGGGCAGGACATCCGCACGGTGCAGGAACTGCTGGGGCACAAGGATGTGAAGACCACCATGATCTATACCCATGTGCTGAACCGCGGCGGGAGGGGTGTGCGCAGCCCCCTGGACGGCGATCCACCCGACTAGGAGCGGGGGACGATCGTTCCGTATCGACTGACTTCTTGCCGGGGTGTCGGGGCTCCGGAACAATGCGCCGGGGCCCACCCGCCCCTGCTCAGTGTTTGTTGCCGATCAGTTCGATGGGATAGCCGTCGGGGTCCTGTACGAAGGCGATGATGGTGGTGCCGGCGTTCATGGGTCCGGCATCGCGAAGGATCTTGCCGCCGCGCTCGCGGATGGCGTCGGTGGCCTGGTAGACGTCGTCCACCTCGATGGCGATGTGGCCGTAGCCGTCGCCCAGGTCGTACTTGTCCTGGTCCCAGTTGTAGGTGAGCTCGATCACCGCGCCTTCGGATTCGGGGCCGTAGCCCACGAAGGCCAGGGTGAACTTGCCGTCCGGGTAGTCCTTCCGGCGCAACAGCTTCATGCCCAGGACATTGGTGTAGAAGTCGATGGAGCGGTCCAGGTCGCCGACCCGGAGCATGGTGTGGAGGATACGCATGGTCGGTTTGCTCCTTGGTTGGTGTCGCCTGCGGCGACGAGGCTATTGAAATCGGGGCTCGTCCCGATAGCCGAGATACTTTTTCTTTGCACGGCCAAAGAAAAAGTATCCAAAAAGAAAGGCCGCCCGAGTGTCGCACCCTATCGGGTACCCTGCGCTTCTCGCCCGAAGCGGCGCGCGCCCAACTCGCCGGCTGACCCGGCGCCCT
>DATFML010000049.1:0-14493 GCA_035266965.1 Gammaproteobacteria bacterium | reverse complement strand
CTGCAGACCATCCGGGGTGCTGAGTCCTGCGCCTTTCACGGGCTGCTGCCCTACGACATGATGGTGAACCCCGAGCACTATCCGATTGACGTCATGATAGAGGAGGGTTGGCGCGAAATGGCGGAGGCGGGTGCGCCGGTGGACGCCATCATCGGTCACTGGGATTTTCCCACCACGGCGCTGCTGGCGGTGTTTCGTGAGGAATTGGACCAGCCCGGCCCCGACCTGGCCTCCACCCTGCTGGCGGACCACAAGTATTGGAGCCGCCTGCGCCATCGGCAGGTGATTCCGGAAAGCGTTCCCGACTTCCAGGCTCTCGACCCCTTCGACCCTTCCGCCGAGAGCAAGGTGGAGTTGAGCTTTCCTTTCTGGATCAAGCCGGTCATCGGCTTCTCCTCCCAGATGGTCTACCGGATCGACACGCCCGAGAACCTCAAGCGGGCGCTGGAGGAGATCCGCGAGGGCATCACGCGCTTCGGGTATCCGTTTGGACGGCTGATGGAACGGGCCCGTCTGCCGGCAGACATTCCGGCTGAAATCGACGGCCACTACTGCATTCTGGAAAAGCCGATAGACGGGTGGCAGTGCACGGTGGAGGGCTATATCCAGGCCGGCGTCACCCATGTCTACGGCGTGGTGGACTCCATCCGCGAGGGCAAACACAACTCCTCCTTCGCCCGCTACGAGCTCCCTTCGCGCCTGCCGGCCACCGTCAAGCGCCGGCTGACGGAGCTCAGCGAGCGCGCCATCCCGGCCCTGGGCCTGGACGATACGCCCTTCAACATCGAGTTCTTCTGGGACAGGGACTCCGACCGGATCTGGCTGCTGGAGGTCAACGGGCGGATCTCGCAGTCCCACTCGCCCCTGTTTGCCGACGTGGCCGGGGCTTCCCATCACGAGGTCGCGGTGGACATCGCCCTCGGCCGGCGCCCCGACTTTCCCCGCTGGGACGGCGCGTTCAAAATGGCCGCCAAGTTCATGGTGCGGCGCTACCGGGACGGCCTCGTCTCGCGCGTGCCGACCCCTGTCGAGATCGACGAACTTGAAACGGCATTCCCGGGTACCCGCATCCAGATCGAGGTGAAGGAAGGGGACCGGCTTTCCGAGCTTCGCGGCCAGGATGTCTACAGCTACGAGGTGGCGGTGATCTTCATGGGCGGGCACGACCGCCGCGACCTGGATCAGCGCTATCATGCGCTGCTCAAACGCCTGCCTCTGGAATTCGCGCCGCTGGACGGCACCCGGTGAGAACCGGGCGGTTGTCCGCCGCAGCCGCCGGTAACCAGGCCAGGAACAGGTGGCAAATGCCGCGAGGCGGCAGGACGCCGCCAATGTTGGAACCGCCGATACCCACTCCGATTCCGTGCATCCGTCGCTCTCCGCCGGCGCGTGCGTGAGAGCCGCAATCCACGTCCTCAGGCTCGTGGATCGGTGGTCGACCCAGCCGCGGATCGCGCGGGGAGCGCCGTTTACACAGGTCCATGAGCTCCGCAGCGCGCTGCGCAACGCAGGATTGGCGGGCGAGAGGTATTTTGAGACAGCTTGTACCGTGAATCGTATCCGTTGCGGTCAGCCGGAATCGGCTTCCTGTCGCAACGTCCCCCTCGCGCCGGGGTGGCCCGGCGGGGCGTTCACCGCCGGCCCCGGCCAGGGGGCCAACGTTCAGCCGTTGCCGTGGGTCTTGGGGTGGGGCGTGCCCATATCCATCTTGATGACGGCCCAGTCGACCCGGGTCAGCTTGCCGTCGTGGTTGATGTCTTCGCGCTTGGCGATCGCCGCCGGCACGCCTGCCTTCTCGGCCTCCTTGATGCTGACATAGCCGTTATGGTTACGGTCGGCCTTCTTGAAGCTCGGCAGTTTCGAATGGTGATGCATGGCCGTCTTCGCACCCATGGTGGGCGCGGAGGATCCCATGGTGCCGGTCGCTGTTGCGAGGGCCGCGGCAGGGGCGCACAGGGCGGCTGCGGACAGGATCGTGATCAGCTTTCGCGTCATGCTCCTTCTCCTTGTTCTGTGGTGACTGTCAGGCCTTCCCCCTACCCGACAGGTCACGACTGGAGAGGTTCCGCCGATTCACGAAACCGGCAACGGCCGCCGTCTCAGAAGCCAGTGGCGGATCCGGTTGGCGTCCCCGATGCGCGAAAGCCTGCCCCAGGAGTCGAGGAGTACGATGATGGTCTTGCGTCCGCTGATGGTGGCCTGCATGACCAGGCATCGGCCGGCTTCGCTGATGTAGCCGGTCTTGGACAGGCCGATATGCCAGTGTCTGCTGTGGACCAGCGGATCGGTGTTGTGATAGGTGATCAGCCGGCGGTGATGGCGATGACCGGAGAGCACGCGGGCGGATCGGCTGGTCGTGGCCCGGTGAATCAGCCGGTAGCGGCTGGCCGCTGCCACCATGCGCACCAGATCGTGGGCGGTGGATACGTTGGCGGGGTTCAGGCCGGTAGCATCCACGAACCGGGTCCGCTTCATGCCCAGCCGGGCGGCCTTGCGGTTCATCGCCGTCACGAAGGCATGGCTGCCGCCGGGATAGGTCCGGGCCAGCGCCGCCGCCGCCCGGTTCTCCGACGCCATCAGAGCCAGCTTCAGCAACTCGCCGCGGGACAGTGTCGTACCGACCGCCAGCCTGGAGCTCGAGTCCTTGAGCCGGTCGATGTCCGCCGAAGTGATGGTGATGCGCCGATTCAGGGGCAGCCGGGCGTCGAGGATCACCATGGCCGTCATGAGCTTGGTGATGGACGCGATGGGCACCACCCGGTCGGTGTTCTTGGCGAGCAGCGGCCGATGGGTACGCTGGTCCACGGCCAATGCGGTCCCGGAGCGCAGAAACGGCGGTCGCAGCCGCGGATAGGCCGAGCGGTAGTGCGATGCCATCGATGCGGGAGCGTCCGCGCTCCTGGACGGCGTGCAGGCGATCCCCATGCTCAAGCCGGCCAGCCAAAGCCACGTTCTCATCATTCCTTGTACGTTCATCGCAGCCTCCCCAAGCTCGCCGCAATCATATCCCAAATCGCGCGCGGCGAAACCGTGCCGCCCCGACGCAGACGATGGTGGCGTGCAGGGCTTGTGGGGGCGACTGCAGGGGGAGCGTTCTTCGAGCGGCGCCAACAGCCGCAACTATCCCGATCTGCATCCTGTGCCGCCATGCTCGCGCCACCGGCATCGTCCCGTCGCTGGCAGGCGGCAGTGGCGCGGTTCAAGCAGGGCTCGATGTGCTGAACGTCGGGCGCAGCCGGAAATCCCGGCCGGCAATCTTCGACGACGCCCTCAGCGCTCGTCCGATGACTGCTCCAGGAGGGTGGCAAAAAGAGCACAGGGGTCGCCCGGTTCGCCGTTGTCGCAGGACTCGATCAGGCGCTCCAGGCTGTGGCGTGCCTGGTTGAGCTCCGCCAGTTGGGCGTCGATGGCCTTGAGGCGCTGTTGCGCCAGGGATCGCGTGCTGGTGCATTCCCTTTCGCCCAGGGAAAGCAGGGTGCGGATCTCCCGCAGGGTGAAGCCCAGCGCCTGGGCGTGGCGGATGAGGCGCAGGCGCACCAGCGCTTCGTGGGAGTAGCGCCGCCGCCTGTTGTTCGATGTGGGCGGCTCGGCCAGCAGCCCCAGGCGCTGGTAGTAGCGGATGGTCTCCACGCCCACCCCCACTTCCCGGGCCAGTCCTCCGATGGTCAATGTACCGTCTGTCCGGGAACGTTCCTGCATGGCCGACCTCGCATAGCCTCCATCAGACCCAGGCGATTCAGCCCTCAGTTTGTCAGGGTTTCCGTTCGGGAATCAACGCCGGCCCGCGGCGGGTTGGGGGTGGGCCGAGACGCCGGGAGTCCGTCCGCGGCCTTGATCTGAATCTGTACCATGGTACGGTACCCGACTCCACCGATAACACGAACGCCAACCGGAGGAGGCGCACCGATGTCCGGCAGCCAGAAAACCCGCAATCCCGTTCCTATTCATCCGCCCGGCCCCTCTCTCTGCAGGCCCGGTTTCCGGCTGCCGCGCCGTGCCCGGTTGCTGGCGGGGGCATTGGCCGCCGCCCTGCTGGGGGTTCCCGCCGCGCCGGCCGTGGCGGCCGGATGTGGTGCGGTGTGTCTGCCGCTGGAGGCTCTCACGCCCCAGAACAGTCAGGTTCGAGGGCATCAGCTGCGTCTCTCCCTGATCGGGCAGTATGCCGACTTCAACCATTACCGGGAGGGTACCGATTCCATTCCCAACCCCGGTGAGGCCCACGCGATCATCTCCCAGCTCACCGCCGCGGCCGACTACGGATTCACCCGGCGCTTCACCGCCTCGCTGCTGGTGCCCTATGTGCGCAAGCATCAGAGCACCAAGAAGTTCGGCGACCGGGTCGCCCAGGGCGTCGGCGACGTGGCAATGTTCGGGCGTTACGCGGTGCGCCTGCCCCGCCGTTTGCACGCCCCCACCATCAGCCTCGGTCTGGGGGTCAAGTTCCCCACCGGCAGTACCGACCAGCCCAGCGACAAGCCGGCTCTGCCGCCTGCCATGCAGGTGGGATCGGGTGCCTACGATCTGTTGCCCACGGTCTCCTACTATCAGCGTTTCAAGGGCTACGATCTGTACGGCAGCGCCCTGTACCGGGTGCCGCTCCAGTCCCACAACGGCTACAAGTTCGGCCGCGAGCTGCAGCTTCATTTCGGTACCCGCGTACCTCTCGACGCCGCCGGCGGTCGCTTCGCGTTGCTCGGGTCCCTGAGCTACACCACCGAGCAGCACGACCAGGACAACAACGGCATCCTGCCTCCCAAGCTGCACAACGGCACGGAAGTGATCAACACAGGCGGGCGCTTCCTGGATTTCACGCCGGGCGTGACCGTTGCATTGACCCGTACCGTCAGCCTGCAGGCGCGTTTCACGATTCCCCTGTACCAGGACTGGAACGGGGACAGGGCCAAAGGCATCGGTCAGGTGGCCCAGGACCTGACCACCCAGGTGACGTTGATCTACACGGGGGACTCGCGTCTGTAGACCGCGTGTTGCATCAGCAGCCGCCAGCACGCTGCAGTTCATTCAAAGTCAGCGGGCAGGGATGCCCGCGAGGGAACCTCTGCACAGGCCGATCAAGGGGATGATCACAAGGCGCAAAGGCGTGGGGAAGCGCAGTTTACAAAGGGTCTGTCGCTTCGCGACCCCGCATTCCGAGCGCCTTTGCAACGCCATGAGCGCCGCTTCAGCGGCCTGTGCAGAGGCTCCCTGGGCCGTTCAACGGTCCACGTCATGCGTTGCTCCCACGCCCCTTCGACGCCGCCGGGTTTGTGGGCGCGTGCCCGGCCGGCCGATAATACCTCCCGCAGGCCCGCCACTTCCCGATCACGGAGCGAAATTCATGCGCATACTCCTGTCGTTGTTGCTGCTGCTCGGCGCCAGCGCGCCCTATACACCTGTCCTGGCCCGGGACGCTGCGCCATGGGGGCACGCCAAGGTGCTGCACATCCACTATCAGCCGCAGAAGGTCGTCTATGATGTGACCACCGGCAAGAAGGCCGCGCTTTCCGACATTCTCGACCGGCTGGCGTTGCTGGACAGCCTGTATGGCTCGGACCCGTTCGCCGAGCATATCGTGGTGGTGCTGCATGGCCACGCCATACCGTTCTTCGCCCTGAAGAACTACCACCGCTACAGGAACCTGATGAAGCGTGCCGAGGGGCTCACCCAGAACGGCACCATCCATTTCCGCATGTGCCAGGCCTCGGCCGAGCACCATTACGGCCTGAAGCCCAAGGACATCGAAGGCTTCGTGACAATGGTGCCCATGGCGGATGCCGAGATCGTGCGTCTGGAGCACGAGGGTTATGCCTACATGCGCTGACAGGCGGTGCGGATACGGCGATGGCTTTCGGATCTGAACCGGCCCGCGGGTGCCCTTCGTCCGTGGGGGCGGCAGGTCCCGGTCCTGCGGCTACTGTTTGTCCTGCAGCGCCAGGCCGGCGATCCAGTCGGTCAGGTCGCCGGCGAACTGGCCTGCGGCCTCGCGGGCGGCCTTCACGCCACCCGGCGCATCCGGCGTCGGAGTGGCCTGCCGATAGCGGAATTCGCGCTGGGCGAGCACTTGCGAGTTACCCGTGTTCACCAGCGTGACCCGGGCATCCAGCACCACCGCGCTGCGGTCCGGTGCCTGGAAGTCCTGGCACAGATTCAGCAGATGGATGCGCACGGCCGTGTCGGCCTTGGCGTTGTCGCCCGGCCCGACCACGGCTTTCCATGCGTGGCGGTCGCTGAGCGCGTTCTGTGTCAGCTCTTCCACCATCTGCGGCAGGGGCGCACTCCAGCGCGAGTCGGCGTAGCTCGCCACCTGGCTGTCGCTGTGATACGCCATGCGGTAGCAGATGGCCGTGCCCTGCAACCAGGCAGGCGCGGTGACCGGCAATACCCGCAATACCTCCGGCGACTGCTGCTCGGCCTGCACCGCGGCTGCTCCCGCTGCGGCGCCGGCTCCGGCCAGGGTATAGTGCTCGATCGCTTTCGGCGGCGCTTCGGCGCAGCCACCGAGCAGCAGACAAACAGCGAAGGCGGTGCCGAACAGGGATTTCTTCATGGGTGTTGATCCGTGGCAGGTGGATGGTATCCGGGCTCTCCCGGTCCCGGGGGCGCCGGCGGCGCGCCGAACAGCACGCTTTGCGGGTCGCGCCGCAACTGGCGTGTCAGGGCATCGATGTCGCCGACCGTGCGGTTCATCCGTGTGGTCAGCGCATCGATCCTGGTCAGGGTATCGGTGCTCAGCCTGTGGGTCGTCCGGTCGGTGTTTTCCAGCACGTCGTGCAGGGCGCGGGCGTCGCGGTTGAGGCTGTCCAGCAGCGTGCGGCTGCGGTCCAGGGTCTTGCGGGCCTGCCTGGTAAGGGCAGGCAGCGCCTTCAGGGAGGGCTGCGCCGCATCTTCCAGGGCGAGCAGTTTGGTGGTGGCCTGATCGAGGTTGGTCAGAATGGCGGCGACATGGGCCCGGTTGTGGTCGTTCAACAGCTCGTTGAGGCGTTTGCCCAGTTTGTCGGTCTGGCTCAGCAGCTTCTTTCCCGAGCTCTCCAGCTTGTGGGTCAGACTCGGACGAATGGGAATATGTGCCGGGTGCTGGCGGGACGTCTTGAGCGGCGTGGCTTTGCCTTCACCGTCCATCAGGGCGATGTAGCTCCCGCCGGTGATGCCCTTGCTGCTGAGTTGGGCGTAGGTGGCATGGGTGACCGGCGCGGCGGCGATCAGGGCAATGCGGATCAGAATGCGGTGGGGGTTGTCGGGATCCAGACGCACGGCCTTGACGGTCCCCACCTGTACGCCCTTGTACTGCACGTCGGCATCCACCGCCAGGCCCGAAACGCTGTAGGGGGAGACAATGACATAATCCTTGACCTGGGGCGTGCCGGACTGCATCCACCAGGCGACGAAGGCCGCACCGGCTCCGAACAGGAGCAGAAAACTCACTGCGATGATGGCGTGCGATCGGTCTTCCATCAGTCAGTCAGCCCAGCTGCCGCAAAAGGCCTTCGCCGCGTTGGCCGTGGAACAGCCGCTGCACGAAGGGGTGGTCGAAATCGGCGACTTCGGACAAGCTGCCGCTGGTGAGCACCTTGCCATCGGCCATGACGGCGATGCGGTCGCTGACCGTCGCCACGCTGTTCAGGTCATGGCTGATCATCAACGCGCTCAGCCTGAGCTCGCGGTGCAGGTCCGACAGCAGGCTGTCCAGGTCGCTGGCGGAATTGGGGTCCAGTCCGCTGGTCGGTTCGTCGAGCAGCAGCACGTCAGGCTCCAGCGCCAGGGCGCGGGCCAGTGCAGCTCTCTTGATCATGCCGCCGGAGAGCTCCGCCGGCAGCTTCCAGGCATCGTGGGGCTTGAGGCCGACCATCTTCAGCTTCAGCATCACCAGATCGTAGATGGCGTCCTCGTCGATCTCGTCGCCCAGTACCCGCAGCTCGCGGATGGGAAACGCGATGTTGTCGAAAATGTTCAGGGCGCTGAACAGGGCACCCTGCTGGAAGAGCACTCCCCAGTGGACCCGCAGGGAATGGGCGGCGTAGGGGTCCAGCTTGTGCACGTCCCGCCCCAGCACGGTGATGGTGCCGCAAGTGGGTCGGGTCAGTCCGATGATATGGCGCATCAGCGTGGTCTTGCCGCTGCCGCTCTCGCCCACCAGCGCCAGGATCTCGCCGCGGTATACGGTGAGGTCCAGGTTCTGGTGCACCCAGTTGTCGCCGAACCGGGTACCCAGCCCCTTGACCTCCACGATGACCTGGCGTCCCTTGCGGTCGTCCATTCAGTGCAGTCCCACGTTTGACAGCATGATGCCCATGGCGCCGTCGATGGCGATGACCAGGGCCAGTCCGACCACCACGGAGCGGGTCGTGAACTCGCTCAGGCTCTGGGTATTGGGCTTGACCCGCAGGCCGTAGTAACTGGACACCAGTCCGATGAGCCCGCCGAACAACACACCTTTGCCGACCCCGATAAAATAGTTGGCCCAGGGGATCGCACTGGGAAACTGGTGGAGCCACATGCCCCAGTTCACGCCCAATTTGGTCTCGGAGACGTAAATGGCTCCGATGGCACCGGCGAAATCCGTCCATATCACCAGCAGCGGCATGGCCAGGGTCAGACCTGCCACCTTCGGCAACACGATACGCAGCGTGGGCGATACGCCCAGGGCCTGCAAGGCGTCGATTTCCTCGGTCACCCGCATGGCACCGATGCCGGCGGTGAACGTCGACCCCGAGCGCCCCACCAGGATCAACGCGGTCAGAAACGGACCCAGCTCACGCAGGAACGCCAGTCCCACCACGCTGATGATGGCGCTGTTGGCGCCGAACTGCTCCAACTGGCCCGACATCTGGTAGGCCAGCACGATGCCCACCAGCCCGCCGATGAATGCCAGCAGGATCAGCGACTGTGCCCCGGCCTTGTAGACGGTGGCCGAGATGCCTCGCCAGGGTATGGCGCGCGGATTGCGCACGCAATACAGCATGTCCACCATGAGCTGCCCGAGCAGCACCAGAATCCCCGCACTGTCGGTGAACAGCCGGCTGATTGACCCCCCCAGGGTGGTCAGCAGGGTCCAGAACCGGAACCGGGAACCGGCGGCCGCGGAGGGTAGCTCTTCCAGGTGCTCGAACCAGGATTGTTGATCGTCCCGCCACTGGAGCCGGTCCGGGTACTGCCGGCCCCAGGTGCGCCACAGCAGCAGTGCGCCGGCGCTGTCCAGAGCGCCTATCTCCCTCAGATTCCAGCCGTCGGAGGCACGCCAGCCAAGTTCCCGAAGTGCTTTTGCGAACGGCCGGCCGGCACGCGCAATGGCCAGCAGATTCCAGTCGCCCCGCAACAGGAATTCCCGGTTTCCGTTGTTCTCGTGTATCTCCCAATGGGGAGTGTTGTCCGGACCGCTCATACAGGCAGTATAGAAATGCCCGCGCAGGCAGTCGCAGGATCGCTGTTATGATTTGCTCGGTTGCTGCCTGGTGGAGCCCGCGGACCGTGCCCATGCATCGTGCCGGATCAGCCGGAGCCGGGGCTCTCTCGGTTCCCAACCCGGTTGGACTACGCGGGCGCGGCAGGGTTCCTTGCCCGGGCGGCCGCGCGCGGCCGGCTCGGTTGGGTCGGCTGTTGCGCCGAACCGGCCGTTTCCATCGCGCCGCCGGGGTGGCGGCGGAATGGCCCGCCTCGCTCCCGCGGGGGAACGATCGGTTACCGGCCACAGTCTACAGAGACTCGTGCAACCTGGGACCCTGTCCGGATGATCTGCCCGCCTGGACCGCGCTGCAGTGGCGAACTGATGACCCGGACAGGCTCCTGGCCGTACCGTCAGGAGAGATTATGGACGATCGCGAGAGCACGGACACGCTCTGCCGACGAACCATGGAACACCGCACCAACCTGCGTCTGCCGGTACGCCGGCCCGCGCAGCTGCAGCTGGCCGACGGCTGCCTTGTCCACGGCGAGATCAGGGATGCCAGTTTCGAAGGCGCCTACGTGCGCGCCGCCCCGTCACCCGGCGAGGTGCCCCGGGGCTGCGGGCGGTTGCTGCTGCGGGCCCGTCCCGGAGACGCCCCGACCACGGTCGACATACCCGTGCTGGTGGTGCGCCTCGACGAGCGGGGCATCGGTTTGATGTTCGGCGATTACGGGATGCCTGCCGAGAACGGGCTGCGCCGCCTTTTCGATGACTACTTCTCCGAGCCGTAGGGATTCGGTTGCACCCCTTACGGCGCGGCCGTTACGGCCTGATGCCCACCCGCAATGCAAGGGGCCAGCGCACCGCTCTGTGCTCCTCGCTGCCCCAGGCGGCGCGCAGCCGGTCGGCTATCAGCGCCACCGGATCCGGGCCCTTGGCGTCCTTGTAGCGCTGTACCGCCGACCAGCTGCCGAGGTAGCTCATCAACCGCCCCAGGGACCAGTGGGCGACCATCTCGAAGGCCGGCGGTGACAGCTCGGGAAAGGGCAGATCCAGCGACCGGTAACCGTCTTCCACCAGCCGGCGCTGCGCCGGCCAGTAGCCGCCCACGATATCGCCGTAGAGGCGACCGATGAGCCGGTCCAGCTCCGGCGAGATCTGCAGCAGGTTGTAGCTCCAGACGGCGAGCACCCCACCGGGCTTCAATACCCCCGCCACTTCGGCGTAGAACCGCTCCCGGTCGAACCAGTGCAGGGCCTGGGCGACAGTCACCAGATCCACGGAACCGGTCTCGATGCCCGACTCTTCGGCTCCGGCCACCCGGTAGGCGATTCCGCTGCGCCGCGGCGCGTGGCTCAGCTGCTGCGCGCTGGCGTCGGTGGCGATCACCTCGTGGAAGTGGGGCGCCAGTGCGACCGCCGCCTGGCCGTTGCCGGTGGCGCAGTCCCAGGCGCGGTCGTGGGCGGGGGCGATGCCGGCGAGATAGCGAAACAGCGTCGCCGGATAGTCCGGTCTGGACGCCGCATAGCTGCCGGACTGGCGGGAGAAGTGGTCTTCGAAACGTGGCTTCACGGGGATTCGGGCCGCACCCTGCATCGGACGGCCAGTGTAACGGCGCCCCTCGGCAGCGTCATCCGACCCGGCTACGGAGCGCCGGCAGACCAGGCCGGGGACATCGCCGGGGGGCGGCTGGAGCGGGGCGCCGTGCCGCACTGCAGGGTCACCGGGAGGCGGCACCACTTCCGGCGGCGTCGGCCAGCACCGCCGGGTCCAGCCGATAGCCCAGGCGCCGTGCGCTTTCGATGATGTGGGTTCCCTGCCCGTCGCCCAGGGCGGCACGGACCCGGCACAGGTGGACGACGATGGTCTTGCGCGGACAACAACCGCCGCAGGCCAGTGTCTCCACCACGGTTCCCATCGGAACCCAGTGTCCGGCGCGGTCCGCCAGCAGGGAGAGCAGCAGAAACTCCTTGGGGCGCAGGGCCAGGGGGCGGCCCCGCAGGTAGGCTTTGCGGGCGACCGGGTCGATATGCAGTGCGCCGGAGCGGTGCCCGGCGCCGCGGGCCGGGTCGTCCGCCGGCAGCATGTGTCCTGTCGATGCATCCATGGTTCAGCACCGGTGGTGATCGCGAACGGGGGAACGGGTAGCGGGCGGCGGGGCGCCCGGGTTGTCCTGCGAAGTCACTCGTGTTGACCGCCGAATGTGGCGACAGGTTCCCGGCGGAGGCCCGGAGCCGATCCGGCGTGGCGCTGCCGGTGGCCGCGCCGGTGCGTGCATGGACCGCGGGCCTGTCAGGGCCAGTCGGCGGTCGGCACGTTCAGCCGATAGCCGACGCCACGCACCGTTTCCAGCAGCGGATCGGCGAACGGGCGGTCGAGCTTTTCCCGCAGCCGATACACATGCACGTCCAGGGAATTGAGCGGCACGTCCCCATGCCCCCACAGTTGCTCCATTAACCAGGTACGCGACAGGGCCCGCCCCGTATGGCCGGCAAGCAGCGCCAGCAGATCGAATTCGCGCCGGGTCAGGTCCACCGGACGCTGCCGCCGCCACGCCCGTCGGTGCGCGAGATCCAACTCCAGCTCCCCCACCTGCAGCCGCCCGCCGCTTCCGGGCCAGGCCGGCTCGGGCAGGCGCACCACCAGCTCGGTCAGGGAACAGGGCAGGGTAATGACCTGCGCGGCGCCGGCCAGAGCGCCGGCCCTGGCCTGGGCGTTCGGATCATCCGCCTCCAGGAAGGTCAGTACGCTGGGCCGATCCGGTGCATCGTCCAGGGTGTCCAGCAGATCCCAGGCGGACGGCGACAGCAGGGCCACCAGCAACACCGCATAGGCGCCCCCGGAAAGCAGTGCCAGGCAGCGGCCGGCCTGCTCCACGTCCAGTCGGTAGCCGAGCTCACGCAGACCCTTCAACAGGCGCAGCCATATCCCGGCGGGTTGGTCGACGGCGAGTATCCGCATCAGCGTGCCTGACGGTGTCCGTTGGCAGGCGTGGCCGTTTCCAGGGCCGTCGCGTTGAGCCGGTAGCCGTGCCGGCGTCGACTCTGTATGACGCGGGGACGTGGGCGATCGCCCAGCGCGGCGCGCAGTCGGCACAGATGGACCGCAAGCGTCTTTCCCGGCGCAGCGCCCCCGCAGCCAAGGACGGTCGCCACCCGTTCCAGGGACACCCAGGAGCCGGCGTGCTCAACCAGCACCAGCAGCAGCGCAAACTCCATGGCGCGCAACGGGACCGGGAGCCCTCTCAGGTACGCGCAACGCCGGACCAGATCCAACTCGAGCACACCGATGCGCTGCAGCGGGCCCCGTTGAATCCGGCCATTGCATTGGCTCAGAGCGTGGGTGAGCTCGTCCACGGTAGTGGTGGCCGGCAGCCACCGCACTCCCGGGCGCTGCACAGGCTCGGCGTGGAGAGCGGGCTGCGCACCGACGATATACAGCGCCGGGCGCTGGCCTGGGAAAGGCCGCACGGTTGTCAGCGCGTCGATCAGGCGTCGCGCCTGGGCAGGCTCATGCAGCGCCAGTATTACGGTGTCATACGCACCATCGCCCCACATTTGCAGTGCGGCGCGCATGTCCCGCGCCAGGTGTGTCAGCCAGCCCTGTTCGCGCAGGCGCCTGCAGGCGTCCACGTAGCTGTGCGCATCGCTCACCAGCAGCAGCCGTCCCACTACCGCACCCATGTCGGTCACCGAACTGAAACGAAAGGTTCATGGAAGGTTCGCAAACCTGCACGGCCCGCGAATTCAAAGCGCTAGTGTTGACCATTAAATCCGGTTCAGGTTCCCGTCATCCATCTCCATGCGCCTTGCCCTAAGGTGCGCGCCTCGGATGGTGACGCGTTTACGTCGGCGCCAGCAGATGCCCGGTTGACCATCCACGACCGGTACGTCGAAGAGCACCGCCGACAGGCTGCGCTCTTCGTCGCCAATCATCATCAACAACAACGCACGACGAGTGTTCGGAGGCAACATGGAAACCGGAAAGCAGAGGTTGCGGCGCATGATCAAATGCGCGGTCTGGGGTGTGACGGCCTGGGGTGGGTTGTCGGGCGCCGCGGTGGCGGCACCCATCAATCTGGGTACGGTCGGCGCGACCGGCGGTGCCGGCAACGCGGCCCAGACACCGGTGCAGTCGGCACCGTATCAGGCGCCCACCAAGGCGTCGCTGAAGGCGACCCAACCCCAGTCGGTCATCAGCCGTCACTACATCAAGAACAATGTTCCGGCCACCGGCGACTATGCCAGCGTGGTGAAGGTCGCTCCCAGCGTGGCCAACATATCGCCCGACGGTCCGGGTCTGATGGAAACCCAGGGATTGTCCATCCGCGGCTTCCAGGACGGCGAGTACAACGTTCTGTTCGACGGCATTCCGTGGGGTGACTCCAACGACTTCACCCATCACTCGACGTCATACTTCATGGCCCACGATCTCGGCCGCGCCCAGGTCGACCGCGGCCCGGGCGGCGCCAGCGACATCGGCTATGCCACCTTCGGCGGCACCATCGCCCTGCACTCGAAGAAACCGCCCCGCAAGGCGTCGTTCAATCCGTATCTCACCCTGGGCAGCTTCAACACCAAGCTGGGCGGCCTGGAGTTCAACAGCGGCGACATCAAGGAGGCAGGCGACGCCAGAGCCTTCTTCGACTACCAGCATCTGACCAGCGACGGCTACCTCACCAACAGCGGCCAGCGTCGCCAGAACTTCTTCTTCAAGGTCACCAAGCCCCTGGGCAACAGCTCCATGCTGAGCTTCGTTGCCATGTACAACCAGGTACACCAGAACGTGCCGGTGGGTGCCACCAAGGCCCAGATCGCCCTGTACGGCGACAACTACGGCCTGAGCCTGGATCCCACCAACCAGAACTACAAGGGCTACAACTACGACAGCATCAACTCCGATTTCGAGTACGTGGGCCTGAAGTCGTTCCTGGGCAACGGCTGGCGGTTGGACAACAAGGTCTATACCTACGCCTACAACCACAAGGGCTTCAACGGCATGGACCCCAACGGCACGACGCCCAACGGAACGTATTACGGCGCCAACGACGTGCCGGGCGAAAAGATGGAAATGGTGTATCGGTCGTGGGGCGACATCCTGCGCATGGCCAAGAC
>DATFML010000048.1:0-7466 GCA_035266965.1 Gammaproteobacteria bacterium | reverse complement strand
ATGATCTGACCCTTGCGCAATCCGCCCTCACCGCCCTGGCTGTCGGGATTCACGTGCAGGATCTGGACACCCTTCACTTGTCCGGACAGGCTGGACGTGGAGGGGATCATGCCGAACGTGGCTCCGGCCAGCAGCGGGCTGATGTTGGCGCCTTTGACGTGCCCGGTGGGGGAACCCGCCTTGAGGGCCAGGTGCACGGTCTCGCGCTTGCCCTGCTGATAGACAGTGAGCCCTACCTTGGCGCCCGGGCGGTAGATGGACAGGTCGTTGCGCAGTTCGGTGGCGCTGCGTACGGAGTGCCCGTTGACCTCGGTGATGATGTCGCCCGGCTGCAGACCGGCGTGCTGGGCGGGCATTGCCTTGACGGTCTTGCTGATAAGCGCGCCGCGATAGACGCCATGCACATCGAAGGCCTGGGCCAGCTTGGGCGTCAGGGTCTGAACCACCACCCCGATGCTGCCCTGTTTGACGTTGCCGTATTTCTCGATCTGGTGGACGACGGCCATGGCATTGTCGATGGGAATGGCAAAGCCGATACCGACGTTGCCGCCGCGGTGGCCGGGGGCGAGGATGGCGGTGTTGATGCCTTCCAGCTGGCCCTCCATATTCACCAGCGCGCCGCCGGAATTGCCCGGGTTGATGGGCGCATCCGTTTGAATGAAGTTGTCCCAGCTGTCCACCGAAAGCCCGGTGCGCCCCAGTGCCGACACGATGCCGGAGGTGACCGTCTGCCCGAGGCCGAAGGGGTTGCCTACCGCCACCAGATAGTCCCCGACCTGCAGTTTTGCCGAGTTGCCGATGGGGAGCTGTTTGAGGCCATGGGCGTGCACCCGAAGCAGCGCCAGGTCATGGCGGTTGTCGACGCCCAGCACCTTGGCGGGAAACTGGCGCCCGTCCTTGAGGATGACGGTGATCTTCTTGGCGTCGGCGACCACATGGTGATTGGTGAGGATGTAGCCCTTGGCGGCATTGATGATGACCCCGGAGCCAAGCGATACGAAATGCTCCTGGGTCTGCAACTCCGGCGGCCGCATCCCGAAGAACTGCTGGAAGAAGGGCCCGGCCAGGCTCGGTCGATTGACCGTCTTGACGCCCTGGGCGGAGATGTTCACCACCCCCGGCAGCACCTTCTTGAGCATGGGTGCGAGCGAAGGCGGATGTTTGCCGGACTGCGCGCTGTGGCTCGAGGCTATCGGTTGCGCCCCCGCCAGGGGGGCCGAGCCCATGGCCAGTGCGGCCGCGATTAGAAGAATTGGGGCAAGGGTGTTGCGCATCATCGGGTTTGCTCCGGTGTTTCTGGCAGAATTCCGTCAATCATTGGTGAGGAGGCTGCGGAGGTCTCCGCAACCGGGCGTTGCCGCGGGCCGGGCGTGCGGCCGCCGGCGTCCGCCGTTCTGTCCTCGCGAGGCTGCCGACTTATGAGTGCGGGCGGGGTGCGCCGCCCTGTCCTGTTGGCGTATTGCGCTCATGCGCGTCGGCACACAGTTACTTGACGACGTTCGGCGCCACAAGTTCAGTCTGAGAGCAAATCCGGGCGTCGGACGCACCGGCCCGGGCCGCGGTCCGGCTGCTGAATTGTCACCGTGTGTGAAGGAGTTGAGGGCGCCGTCAGCGCGGCGGCCGAGAGGAAATTTCGGAAACAATGCGGGGGAAAGTCCGACCGTCAGGGGATTGGGCCAGCGCGGCGTTCGTCTATCTGTGGGCGTCCAGGCTGACCACTGCCTCGTTGCCCACCACTTCGGCGCTGTGCTCGACGCCCCTGGGTACCGCCAACCAGTCCCCCGCCTCCAGGTTGAGCGTACGCCCGCCCAGGGTCAGACGGAAGCGGCCGGCGAGCACGGCATCGATCTTGTCCACGTCATGGGTGTGGGGCGGGAAGTACGTACCCGGCGGGTAGGTGTAGCGGGACACCCGATAGCCCCGGGCCGCCAGCTTGCGGCGCAGGGCGGTTTCGGTGAGCTCGCCGTCGCTGTCCGGGTTCCAATGTTCCAGCTCCATTGCCAAATCCGTCTCGTCGGTCACTGGCAGCCAGGCCTGCCAGCGGCCGGCGCAAGAGGCGGGCTATATGGTCAGGCCGGGGGCCAGCCCCGCATCCCACAACAGCACGGTGGCCGCCAGCATGAACACCAGCATGGTGGCGCCCAGCACCCATACCCCAAGGCAGAACCCATGCGCCCGGGTGCCGGACAGGTTCAGCGCCTTGGGCACCCTTCGCCACACAAGGTAGGCGCTGGCAACCAGGGCCGCCAGCCCGGCCGCCAGGTGGAACCAGAGCCAGGGCGTCAGCGCCACCAGCCCGACCACCAGCAGGGGTGTCGCCATCTCGCCCACCAGCGCGGCGGCGCGCCGCGCGGTGATCGGTATCTGATAGCTGCGGGCGAGCCAGCGCAGCGCCCGCGCCGTGATGCGCATGCCCGTCACCAGCACCAGGTAATACGCCAGCGCGGTGAGTACGGCGCGCAGCGGCCCCATGTACAGCGCGTCGGCCGGCGGCGCCCGCCAGTGGGCCAGCAGGGCGGCAATCAGCGCGCAGACCGGCGGAATCGCAGTCAGGCCCAGCAACCGTCCGGGCAGGTGCGAGCGCTGTTCGCGGGCCGCGGAGGCGGAGGGTGCGGAACGGGGACGTGAGCCACCCCGGGGAGAACGTGCCGCGACCGAAGGCGGATAGCGATTTGCCATGGGGCGTCATTCCTTCCGGCGGCGGCTGGAGTCGAGGGCGGCAGTCCGCTCCCGGACGGGCGAGGCGGCAAGCCGCCGGGGCGCGTCCGGAGCGTGCGGGCCGCGGTACACTCTACAGAACCCGGGCCGGGCCGGCAGGTTCCCTGCACCAGCCCCGTGACGGGCGGAAACGGGCCGAACCGGTCGGCGCGGGCCCCGGGGAATTTCCACTCACCGCAGGCCCGCCGTGAGGCGGACAGGAAGCCGTTATGCCTCCCAGCACGGAACAGGCGGCGCTTGCCTATCGGGCCCGGGGCTGGTCGGTGATTCCCATTCGCCGGGCCGACAAGCGTCCGGCGCTGCCCTGGCAGCTCTACCAGGAGCAGCCTGCCGGGGAAGACGAGATCCGCGGTTGGTTCCGGCGCTGGCCCGATGCCAACGTGGCCATCGTGACCGGCCGCCTGTCCGGACTGGTGGTGCTGGATGTGGATCCGGGGCACGGCGGCGAGGAAAGCCTCCGGGCGTTGGTCACCGAACACGGCAGGCTGCCGGCCACGGTGCAAGCACGCACCGGCGGGGGCGGCCGGCATCTGTATTTCCGCCACCCCGGCGGCACCGTCCACAACAAGGTGGGGCTGGCTCCGGGGATCGACCTGCGCGGCGACGGCGGGCTGGTGGTGGCGCCGCCTTCGGTGCACCGCAGCGGGCGTCGTTACCGATGGTCGCGGGGCTGTGATCCGTCGGCCCTGAAGCCGGCGCCGCTGCCGGCCTGGCTGCTGGCAATTGCCCGCAAAGGTGCCGGTCACAGCCGCGAGCACTGGCGCCGGTTGACTCAGGACGGCGTGGGCGAGGGCGAACGCAACAGCACCCTGGCTTCCCTGGCCGGGCACCTGCTGTGGCGCGGCGTCGATCCGCAGGTGGTCCTGGAACTGCTGCTGTGCTGGAACGCCCAGCGCTGCCGGCCCCCGCTGGCCGACGACGAGGTGGTCCGCACGGTGGAAAGCATCGTGCGCCTGCACGAGGAATCCGATCCGCCGTCCCCGTGAGCCGGGTCCGGCGGGGCGGCCCGTGGCAGCGGCGGGCCGGCGCCGTCCATGGCGGGGGTCACTGTGCATCACGGCAGGGTCGTCGTGCCCCGGGCAGCGCCTTGCGCTCAGCGGCGGCTTTTCCCGTTCCGTGATCCGCCGGTGTCGGCAGCCGGCTTCTCCGGCCATTCGCAGGCGGGGTAGAGGGCGCATTCCAGGCAGCGCGGCTTGCGTGCGGTGCACACCTGGCGCCCGTGCAGGATGAGGGCCAGGGTGACCGGCGTCCAGCGCTCGGCCGGGATCTGCGCCATGAGGTCCTGTTCGATGCGGGCCGGATCCTTCTCCGCGCTCAGGCCGAGGCGCCGGGCCACCCGGGCCACGTGGGTGTCCACCGCCACCGCCTGCTGGGCGAACGCCACCCCCCGTACCAGATTGGCGGTCTTGCGTCCCACCCCGGGCAGTCTGGTGAGCTCTTCCAGGGTGCGGGGTACGCGTCCGCCGAAGTCGGACACCAGTTTGCGGCAGCAGTTGATGAGGGTTCTGGCCTTGTTGCGGTAGAAGCCGGTGGGGCGAACGGCCTGCTCGAGTGCGTTGCGGTCCGCCTCGGCGTAGTCGCGGGCGCTGCGGTAGCGCTTGAACAGCTCGCGGGTCACTTCGTTGACCCGTTGGTCGGTACACTGGGCCGACAACAGGGTGGCCACCAGCAATTGCAGGGCGCTGCGGTGACGCAGGGCGATGCGTGGATCGGGATAGGCCCTGAGCAGCAGACGGGTTGTCTTGGCGGCATCGGCCATGGCGGTCAGCGTGGCGTGGGCGTCGTGTGGACTATAGCAGAGCCCGCGTATCGGCCCCGCCCGAGCCCGGGTAGCGTGGATTCGAAACGTGAACCGGGCAACGAACTCGGCTAGATTTGCATGACACAATTCCACAAAACGTGGTGACAGGAGGGCCGTCACATGGCCAGGGGTTGCGAAGGTTCGTCCGTCCGGTTATGCCGCCGTGTGGCCTGTTCACTGCTGGCCGTCGCCGGGTTGGCAGCGGCCCAGGCCGCCGGGGCCGCGGAGTTGCTGGTGCGGGTACACGATGAATCCAGCAAACAGCCTCTGAAGGGTGCCGCCGTGTGCCTGGGTACACCGGCCGACCTGCGTCAGATGGGTGCCTATATCACCGGCTCGGACGGCCAGGTGGCCTATCAGGACCTGCTGGCCGCGCCGCTGGTGCTGACCGTCTCCAAGCCGGGCTATCGCGGCGAGCAGATTCACGTCAATGCCTCCACCTCCAACCGGATGCTGATGGTGCCGCTGGCCACCGGCGGCGGCGGACCGGTTTGCCACGGACCGTTCACCGCGGCGGCCGGCGGCGCCGCGGGGGGCGGGGTGGCGATCCGCAGTTTCCGCCTCGACGGCGGTGCCGCCACCGCCCACAGCCGCACCGTCATGCTGGACTTCGCGGCCTCCGGCTCGCCCAACCAGTATCGGGTCAGCGAGAGCCCCGACTTCAGGGGTGCCAAATGGCAGCACTACGGGGGCAGTGCGCCGCGTTTTCGCCTGAGCGCCGGTGCCGGACGCAAGACCGTCTACCTGCAGGTGCGCCGGTACGAAACGGTGGGCGGCTCCCACCTGGAGATCAGCTCCGGTGTGGTGCACGACAGCATCCGGCTGAGCGGCGGCTAGCACCTCTGCAGGCGGCGCGCCGGCCGCCCATGGGACGGCGCAGGTCCTGCCGCAACGCCCCCGCCTTGCGGGGGCGGACCCCAGGTCTATACTCGCTTAAGGTCCCGTGCACACAGCTCGCAGGGAGCGGTGCCCGTCAGGACAGCACCAGGCGATGCCCAGCTACCGAACCGATGACATCCGCAATATTGCTCTGGTCGGACATGCCGGCGCCGGCAAGACCAGCCTGACCGAGGCGCTGCTGTACCGGGCCGGCGCGGTGGCCAGTGCCGGCACGGTGGAGCGGGGCGACACCGTCTGCGACTTCGATCCCCTCGAGCAGCGTCACCACCATTCCCTGAACCCCACGCTGGCGTCGCTGGACCATCAGGGCCGCCATATCAACCTCATCGACACGCCCGGCTATGCGGACTTCCTGGGGCCTACCCTGGGCGTGCTCAGCGCGGTGGACACGGTGGCGGTGGTCATCAACGCCCAATCGGGTATCGAGCCCATGACCCGGCGCATGATGGGCGCGGCCGGCCGACAGGGCCTGTGCCGGATGATCGTGGTCAACAAGATCGACGCCGAGCCCGACACCCTGGCGACACTGCTGGAGGATATCCGCGCCACCTTCGGTTCCGAATGCCTGGCCCTCAATCTGCCCGCCCAGCATGGCGCGCGGGTGGTGGATTGCCTGAGCCGCGAGCAAGGGAGCGCCGACTTCGCCTCGGTGGCCGAAGCCCACACGCAGCTGCTGGACCAGGTGGTGGAGCTGGACGAGACGCTCATGGAGCGTTACCTGGAATCCGGCGTCATCGGCCCGGGCGACCTGCATGCGCCCTTCGAGCAGGCCCTGCGGGAAGGCCACCTGATTCCCGTGCTGTTCGTCTCCGCCCGTGCCGGCACCGGTGTCGGCGAGCTGCTGGACGTGCTCGCCCAGTGGGCACCCAGCCCCCTGGAGGCCAATCCCGGCCGCTTCGTGGACGGCGACGACGGTTCCGGGGAGCCGCTGGAGCCGGCGCAGGCGAGCGACCAGCCCCTGCTGGCGCGGGTGTTCCGACTGGAATTCGATCCTTTCGTGGGCAAGCTGGGGGTGTTCCGCATCTACCAGGGTACGGTGCGCAGGGGCGATCAGGTGCTGATCGACGACGGCAACCGGTCGTTCAAGGTGGCGCACCTGTTCCGGATGCAGGGCAAGGAGCATCTGGAGGTGGACGAGGCCATTCCCGGGGATCTGTGTGCGGTGGCCAAGGTGGATGACCTGCACTACGATGCCATCCTCCACGCCAGCCACGATGCCGACCGGGTGCACGCCAGCCCGACGCGGTTTCCCGATCCCCTGGTGGGTCTGGCCGTGGTGGCCAGGAGCCGCGGCGACGAGCAGAAGATTTCCGACATCCTGGCGCGTCTGGCGGCGGAAGATCCCTGCCTGCGGGTCGAGCATGACATGACCGCCAATGAGACGGTGCTGCGCGGTCTGGGAGACCTGCACCTGCGGGTGGCCCTGGAGCGCATGGACGAGCGCTATCACGTGCAGGTGGATACCCATCCCCCCAGCGTGCCCTACCGCGAAACCATTTCCCGTCCCGCCAGTGGTCGGTACCGGCACAAGAAGCAGACCGGCGGCGCCGGTCAGTTCGGTGAGGTGCACCTGGAGGTGGAGCCCCTGGAGCCCGGAGCGGGGTTCGAGTTCGTCAATCGCATCACCGGCGGCGCGATCCCCGGCCAGTTCGTTCCCGCCGTGGAAAAAGGCATCCGGCAGGTGCTGGAGTCCGGGGCGCTGGCCGGCTACCCCATGCAGGACGTGCGCGCCATCGTCACCGACGGCAAGCACCACCCGGTGGATTCCAAGGAAGTCGCCTTCGTCATCGCGGGGCGCAAGGCGTTTCTCGATGCGGTGGCCAAGGCGGCGCCGGTGGTGCTGGAGCCTTTCGTGGATCTGGAGGTGACGGTGCCCGAGAGCGCGGTGGGCGATGTGACCGCCGACCTGTCGTCGCGGCGCGGGCGCATCAGCGGTTCGGAGGCCCACGGTCACGGGCGCATGATCATCACGGCCCAGGCGCCGCTGGCGGAGCTGGAAGGCTATGCCTCGCGCCTGAAATCCCTGAGCGGCGGCGAAGGCGCCTGG
>DATFML010000047.1:0-3610 GCA_035266965.1 Gammaproteobacteria bacterium | reverse complement strand
GGTCCGGAATTCATGGCGCCGCCGCCCAGCGCGCCCGCTGCCGGCCAGCCGGACCACGAATCGAGGAAGCTCGGATGAGCGCCCGGCCCGACAATCCGTTGCGGGCGTTGACCGGCCTCGGCCAGAGCATCTGGCTGGACTACATCGAACGCCGCATCCTGGAAGACGGCACGCTGGGGCGCATGATCCGGGAAGACGGCGTTTCGGGCATGACCTCCAACCCGGCGATCTTCGAAAAGGCCATCGCCCACACGGACGACTATCGCGCCGCCATTGCCGAACTGGCCAACCGGGGCGCGGGGCCGGAAGAGCTCTACGAACGGCTGGCCATCTACGATGTACGCAAGGCCTGCGATCTGTTTCGGGACCTGTACGAGGAGCACGACGGCACCGACGGGTTCGTGAGCCTGGAGGTCTCCCCCCTGTTGGCTCACGACACCGACGCGACCGTCGCCGAAGCCCGCCGCCTGTGGAAGCTGGTGGAACGTCCCAACATCATGATCAAGGTGCCTGCCACCCGCGAAGGCCTGCCGGCCATCCGCACCCTGATCCGCGACGGCTTGAACATCAATGTCACGCTGCTGTTCTCGGTGGGCCGGTACGTACAGGTGGTGGACGCCTACATGGGCGGCCTGGAAGACCGGCTGACGGCCGGTCAACCCGTCAGCCGCACCGCCTCTGTGGCCAGCTTCTTCCTGAGCCGCATCGACACCAAGGTCGACACGCTGCTCGACGACATCGCCGCCGGCGACGGCGAGCACGGCGAAGAGGCGCGCGCGTTGCGTGGCCAAGCCGCCATTGCCAGCGCCGGCGAGGCGTATCGACGCTTCGAGGAACACTTCGGCGGCGACCGCTGGCGGCGGCTGGCCGATCACGGCGCGCGCCGCCAGCGTCTGTTGTGGGCCAGTACCAGCACCAAGGACCCGGCCTACAGCGACGTCAAGTACGTCGAACCTCTGATCGGCCCCTACACCGTCAACACGGTACCCACCGATACCCTGAACGCCTACCGCGACCACGGCAACCCCGAGCCGCGACTGCACGAAACCTGCTCACAGGCACCGCAACTGCTCAAGCGTCTCACTGCTGTCGGCGTCGACCTGCGGCAGGTGGACGAGGCGCTGGAAGCCGAAGGCGTCACCAAGTTCGTGAACCCGTTCAAACAGCTGCTCGAAACCCTGGATGCCATGCGCCAGCACAAACGCAGCCATATGGCCTGAGCGGTCGGCGGGCAGGGAACAGGAGTACAAATCATGGCCAGCAAGGAAGCGGAAATCGGAATCGTCGGTCTGGGCGCCATGGGCGCCAACCTGGGCTGGAATATCGCCGAACACGGCTACCCGGTAGCCGGACTGGACAACAGCGACGACAAGACCGAGGCGTTCGCGACCAACGCTCCCAAGGACGGGGACTCGGCGCCGGTCACCGCCACCACGGATGCCGGGGCATTCGCCGCCCGCCTGCGCGCTCCACGGGCCATCATGCTGCTGGTACCGGCCGGCGACGTGGTGGACAGCGTCATCGACTCGCTCCTGCCCCATCTCGACAAGGGCGACGTGCTGATCGACGGGGGCAACTCCCACTTCGTACATACCGACCGGCGCGCCGCCGACCTGAAGGCGGCGGGCATTCACTTCATGGGAATGGGCGTTTCAGGCGGCGAGGACGGCGCCCGCCATGGGCCCAGCATGATGCCGGGCGGGGACGCCGAAGGCTGGAAACGGGTGCAGGACATGCTGGAGGCCGCCTCCGCCCACGTCGATGGCGAACCCTGCGTCGCCTGGCTGGGCAAGGGCTCGGCCGGACACTACGTGAAGATGGTCCACAACGGCATCGAGTACGGGCTGATGGAGCTTATCGCCGAAGCCTACGACCTGATGTATCGCGGACTGAACATGAGCCGCGAACAGATCCAGGCCACCTTTGCCGCCTGGTCCAAGGGCGAGATGGCCTCCTTCCTGATGGAGATCACGGCGGACATCTTCACCAAGCGCGACCCCATGAGCGACGGCTACCTGCTGGACGAGATCCTCGATGCGGCCCGCCAGAAGGGCACCGGCATGTGGACTTCCCAGGAAGCCATGGAGAACAAGGTGCCCACGCCGATCATCGATGCCGCGGTAGCCATGCGCAATCTGTCCGATTTCAAGGCCCAGCGGGAGCAGGCCAGCCGGGAACTGAGCGGTCCCCACGACGGCCAGGGGACGCAGCCGGACGGCGCCGATGCACTGGTGGAGGCGCTCGGCCATGCCCTGTACGGCGCCATGATCATGACCTACGCACAGGGCATGCACCTGCTGCAGGAGGGCAACAAGGCACACGGCTACGGCATCGATCCGCAGACCGTGGCGCGCATCTGGCGGGGCGGGTGCATCATTCGGGCCCGGCTGCTGGAGGACCTTCGCGCCGCCTACGCCAGGGATCCCCAGCTTCCCAACCTGGTGTTCGATCCCGACCTGGAAAAACGCCTGGAGCACAGCCAGCCCCAGCTGCGCGAGGTGGTCCGCACGGCCGCCGACTGGGGGATGCCGGCGCCCGGCCTGATGGCGGCCCTGGGTTACTACGACGCCTACCGCAGCGCCCGGCTGCCGGCCAATCTGATTCAGGCCCAGCGCGACTACTTCGGTGCCCACACGTTCGAGCGCATCGACCGTGAAGGCACCTTCCACGCCCACTGGGACTGACCCTCGGCGCAGGCGCTGCCTCGAACGCGCCTCAGTTGGAGCTGTTGGACTCGGCGGGAGCCGTGAGCTGGGCCAGCTCCTGCACCATGGACGGGTCCAGATCCATGCCCACCTCCCAACCGGGATTGAGCGAAATCCCGACACCGCCACCGACCCGCTCCAGCACCCAGCTGAACTCGGTCAGCAGCCCACCGTCATAGCCTTCGAAGTCCTCGAGAAACTCCTTGGCGCGCTCCGGACTGGTGAACAGCACCAGCACCTGGGTGCCGTCGTCGGCCTCCAGGGACAGCGGCACGGCCTGATCGCTGCGTTGGAAATTGGCGATCTTGTCCTGCTCGCGCACCGGCATGAAGACCTGATCTGCAAGCAGCCCGTGCATGAACTCCTCCGTTTCCAGGCGACCCTCCTGGGCGGCCATCAGGCGCCGCTCCAGATCGTTTCTCGGTTCGAATGTCTCGCTCATCGCTTTCCGCCATCGTCTGAGAATATCGGCAAAGGCTGTACCATTTGCCTGCCCAATGCAAACCCCCGCCCGGTGGTGAATTCCGGTGCCGCCGACAGGGAAAGGCGCTGGTAGAATGCACTGCCATGTACTGGAGAGACATGCGATTCTGGCTGGCGCTGGGCGCCGCCCTGCCCTTCTGGGCAGTGTTGCTGACCTTCGCTCCGCCCCAGAGCGTCCATCCGGCGTGGCCTCTGCAGGCGCCGCTCGCGTTCCTGCTGCCGGCGCTGGTGTACCCCATCGCCGAGGAAATCATTTTCCGGGGCGCGCTCCAGGAATGGCTGGGCGATCACCTGCCGAGGCGCCCGCTGGGCCCCGTCACCCCGGCCAA
The DNA here is from genome assembly GCA_035266965.1 of Gammaproteobacteria bacterium. Classification (GTDB taxonomy): domain Bacteria; phylum Pseudomonadota; class Gammaproteobacteria; order DATFLG01; family DATFLG01; genus DATFML01. The sequence goes on along the minus strand of DATFML010000047.1, from coordinate 93 downwards.
CCTGGCCACCAGCGTGGTCTTCGCCTCCCTGCACTTCATCCACCACCCGCCCTTCTGGGCTGCCCTGGTGTTCGTGCCCTCCCTGGTATTCGG
>DATFML010000046.1:0-3392 GCA_035266965.1 Gammaproteobacteria bacterium | reverse complement strand
CACAGGTGCCCTTCAGGCCGGCGGCTTCGATCAGGCGCGCCGCGTGATCGCCCGGCGGGTTGCGGAAAACCGATCCGCAGCTGGCCTGCTGGGTGGGCTGCGTGCGGTTGCGCCGATCGAGGAGTTCCCGTATACGCGCCTGGGCTGATTCCGCATCGCCACGTTCGAATTTCAAGTGGGCCGCAATGAACCACTCGTCATCGGGCCCCTGGACGCTGCGATAGGCGATACGGTATTCACGGGGCTCGCGCTGATGGCGCATTCCGGAATGGTCCAGGGTTTCCACCGCGACCACCCGCTGCCAGGTTTCGCCGCCGAAGGCGCCTGCGTTCATGGCCAGCGCACCGCCCATGGTCCCGGGGATACCCGCCAGAAACTCGCCGCCCACCAGCCCGCGACGGGCGCACTGGCGCGCCACCTTCGCACAGGCCACCCCGGCCTCCACGCGCAACGTCGTGTCATCCAGGGCCTCGATCGCACCCAGCCCGCCGAACGGTGCGATGACCGTGCCGGGGATGCCGCCGTCACGAACCAGCAAGTTGCTGCCCAGACCGACCCACAGCACCGGTTCTTCCGCCGGCAGGCCGCGCAGGAAGTCGGCCAGGTCGTCTGCGTCGGCCGGACGGTAGTAGCGCCGCGCCGGCCCACCGACGCGCCAGCTGGTATGGGCGGCCATGGGCTCGTTCAAGTGCAGCTCGCCCCGCATCGCTGTCAGTCGCTCGGCCATCATCAGTGCGTGCACCGTTGTTTGCGTCCTGAACGGCCCGGCCGGCGCTTGGGTTGTCCGACGGCATGGCCCTGCCGATCCACGGAGTGCTCATCGCCGACGCTCCCGCAGGTCCGCCAGCGGCTGTACAGAGATTCACCGCAGCCCATATGCAACCGGGCCCGTCCCGTGCGATTCATGACTGCTTCCTCCCAGGCGCCGTCCCCCACCGCTGCGCCAGTCGTGGCGGCACGCTGCCTATGTCGCCGGCTCCCAACATCAGCAGCACGTCGCCTTCGTTCAACACGCCGCTCAGTGCCTCATCCAGGTCGGCGGCACTGGATACGAACACCGGATCCACATGGCCGCGCGCCCTGATGGCGCGACAAAGCGAACGTCCGTCCGCGCCGCTGACCGGCGCCTCTCCGGCTGCGTACACTTCGGTCACCACCAGCACGTCCGCGTCGCAAAGCACCTGGGTGAAGTCCTCGAACAGATCCCGGGTACGGGTGTAGCGATGCGGCTGGAATGCCACCACCAGACGCCGGCCGGGCCAGCCGCTGCGCACTGCCGCCAGGGTGGCGGCGATCTCCTTGGGATGGTGACCGTAGTCGTCGATGAGCAGCACGTTGCCGTTGGGACTGGCCAGTTCCCCATAGACCTGGAAGCGCCGGCCGATACCCGCGAACTGGACCAGACCGCGCTGAATGGCCTGGTCGGATACGCCCAACTCGCTGGCCACCGCAATGGCCGCAAGGGCGTTCAGCACGTTGTGCCGTCCGGGCAGGTTCAGGGTTACCGCCAACGGCGCATCCCGGTCGACGCGGTGCACGTTGAAATGCATCTGCAGCCCTTGCTGGCTGAGGTCGGTGGCCCGCACGTCGGCGCCCGATTCCAGTCCGTAGCGACACACGGGCCGGGTCACGTGGGACAGAACCTCCCGCACGCCGGGGTCGTCCAGGCACAGCACCGCCAGACCGTAGAAAGGAAGGTGATGCAGAAACTCCACGAACGTCTGACGCAGCCGCCGATAGTCGCCTTCGTAGGTCGCCAGATGATCGGCATCGATGTTGGTCACCACTGCCATCATGGGCTGCAGATAGAGAAACGAGGCATCGCTTTCGTCCGCTTCGGCCACCAGATAGCGCGCGGCGCCCAGGCGCGCGTGGCTGGCGGCGCTGTTCAGCCGACCCCCGATCACGAAGGTGGGATCCAGATTGCCCTCGGCGAGCAGGCTGGCCACCAGGCTCGTGGTGGTGGTCTTGCCATGGGTGCCGGCCACGGCAATGCCGTAGCGGAAACGCATGAGCTCGGCCAGCATCTCGGCCCGGGGCACCACCGGGATGCGTCCGGCGTGAGCCGCCTGCACTTCGGGATTGCCGGTGGTGACAGCCGAAGAGACCACCACCACGTCGCTGCCCGCCACATGCTCGGCGGCATGGCCGATCGCGATGCCGGCTCCCAGATCCGCCAGCCGTCGCGTCACCGCGTTTTCCTTCAGATCCGAGCCGCTCACCTGATAACCGAGGTTGAGCATGACTTCGGCGATGCCTCCCATGCCCGCGCCGCCGATGCCCACGAAATGCACACGGTGAATGCGGCGCATGGCCTCGGGCTGCGCCTGCAGAGCGGGACTGGAAACGGGCGTCCGTTGCTTCATGAGCCGGTCCCCCTTGCCGCCGCCAGACACAGCTCCGCAACTTCCTGCGCCGCAGCGGGCCTGGCCAGAGCGCGGGCGTTGCGTGCCATGGCAAGCAGATGGCCGCGCTCGCCATGCTCGATCAGCAGGGTCGCCAACCGTTGCGCCGTCAGCTCGCTTTGGGGCAGCAGCACGGCCGCATCCGCATCGGCGAGATAACGGGCATTGGCGGTCTGGTGATCGTCAACCGCATAGGGATAGGGCACCAGGATCGCAGCGAGACCGGCGGCGCTCAGCTCGGCGACGGTCAACGCGCCGGCGCGGCACAACACAAGGTCCGCCCACCCGTAGGCCTCGGCCATGTCGGTGATGAACGGCTCGACCCGGGCTTCCACCCCGGCCTGTTGATAGCTGTGGCGGGCCGCATCCACGTGCAGGCGTCCGCATTGGTGCCAGACCGTCGGACGGGCTTCGGCGGGCTGCTGCTTGAGCGCGGCCGGCACGGTCTCGTTCAAGGCCCGTGCACCGAGGCTGCCGCCCAGCACCAGCAGACGCAGGGCACCCTGGCGCTGGGCGAAACGCTGTTCAGGGGCCGGCAACGCGGCGATGTCGCCGCGCACCGGGTTGCCGGTGAGCACCGGCTGTCGGGAGGCCGGCAGGGCACCCGGAAACGCCTCCATCAGGCGGCTGGCCAGGGGCACCAACAGGCGGTTGGTAAGGCCGGCCACCGAGTTCTGCTCGTGCAGCAACAGCGGCCGACGCAGGACCCACGCCGCCACGCCGCCGGGGCCGGTAACGAAGCCGCCCATGCCCAGCACCGCCTGGGGACGCACCCTGAGCAGCACCGCGAACGCCTGCATCAGGGCGAACAGCAACATGAACGGGGCGCTCAGTCGACGCCCCCAGCCTTTGCCGCGCAGACCCGTTACCCGTATCCATTCGATGGGCAGACCGGCGCGGGGCACGACGTCGGCTTCCAACCCACGGTGGGTACCCAGCCAGACGACCGATACCCCGTCGGCCCGCAGGCGCTCGGCGACCGCCAGG
>DATFML010000045.1:0-4577 GCA_035266965.1 Gammaproteobacteria bacterium | reverse complement strand
TATCACAGGCCGTGCCGGTCTTGGCGGTTGATTGACACCCGGTATGTGAACGGCAGCTGCCGTCGGCACCGCTACCCCCGCTTCCGCGCTAACACGATCGCCCCACGAACCGGCAACCGGCGATGATCCAGCGCGTGACCTGCTTGGCTGCGGACTGGAACCACCACCTCCAATGGCCGGCGCTAAGCTTGCGGCGGGTGCCGGACGGGCGCCCCCGCGGGCTCGCCTCATCGCCGTTGGCTGGAGAGTGTCTGCAGCGCAAACACGCGGCGGAATTTACCGGGCTCGGCCAAGCCGTAAGGCCGGCTCTTGGTCACTAAGCGGATCGGCCACTAGCGAACCGTGCTATGTCCCATGCGCCGGTCGACCCTGTGGCCGCTTAGCCCTGTACTCCTGAGGCTGGGCTAGAACAGGTGAGTTCGTAAGCTTCCGCGTGGAACCTGCATCAAGGTACCCCCGTTGCAGACGCTAACCCTACTAAAGGCGCCGCATCACCCGATAAATACAGGATTTCACTCATGAATTGGTTACGCAACAGCATTCGCCACAAGTTACTGGCCATCACCGGCTTCGGCACCGCTTTGGTGCTGGGGGCCTCTCTGTATGGCTTTTGGAGCGCGTGGAACAGCGTTGGGACCCTTCGGGCGGCGTTGGGTCACGACGGCGTGGTCAACGCGGCCGCCAAACAGGCCGTCACTCGCGCCCTGGCCGATGCCCACCATGGCATTGTCGTCAGCTTGGTCCTGATGGCTGTCGCCGTGCTGGGAGCCTTCATGACCTTCCTGGTAGCGACTAGCCGGGGATTGATCGATCCGGCCAAGCGCTTGGTCGAGGACCTTGACCGCATGGCCAACGGCGACTTTTCGGCCCCCGTACGGGTCACCAGCGCGGACGAGTTCGGGCAGGTCGCCCGCAGCGCCGCCCGGATCCAGGAACAGTTGGGGGCCGTCATCCGGCGGGCTGCCGAGTCGGGTCAACGGATCGGCGAAACCGCGTCCCGGCTGCAGAGCGTGGCCGCCGAGACCAGCACACACCTGGATCAACAGCTCTCGCAGACCGAACAGGTCGCCAGCGCCATGAACGAGATGTCCGCAACGGCCCAGCAGGTGGCGCAGAATGCGGCCGAGGCGGCCACGGCGGCTCACCAGGCCGACAGCGAATCCACCAGTGGCGCCCAAATCGCCACCCACGCTATCGCCCGTATGGGCAACCTGCTCACCACCGTCGACAAGGCCGCCGGCGTCATGGCCTCGTTACAGACCGAGAGCCATAACGTCAGCAAGGTTCTGGAAGTGATCAGCAACCTCGCGGATCAGACCAACCTGCTGGCGCTCAATGCGGCCATCGAGGCGGCCCGCGCCGGCGAGCACGGCCGGGGGTTCTCGGTGGTGGCCGATGAGGTACGGGCGCTCGCCGTCCGGACTCAGGATTCCACCAAGGAGATCGAGACGATCATCGGGCAGCTGCAGGGCCTGGCGACGGATGCCACCGGGGCCATGGAGGCCGCCAGCGCGGAGGTCAAATCCGGTGAGGACCAGGTTGAACAGACCGCCATGGCCCTGGCGGAGATCGCCGCCGCCGTGAAGACCATCGATAACATGAACAACCAAATGGCCACGGCCGCCGAAGAGCAAAGCGCGGTGTCCGAGGATATCAATCGGAACATCGCCACGATCAAGGAGCTCGCGGAACAGACCACAGCCGGGGCTCAACAGACAACCCAGTTCAGCAACGAACTGACGGGCCTGGCCCAGGACCTGGGTGCCGTGGTCGCCAGCTTCCGTACCTGATGAGAGAACACTCCAGGTTTTCACACAGCCTGGACCCGATACGGGCGTTGCACGCCCTCGAGGAACCGTCGGCTTGCGGTCCAATTTCTGCCCAAATACCGGGGTCCACTGCTCGGTATGTCACAAGCTGCGGACGCACCTCCTATTTACGAGTACGAATATGGGAACGACGGCGGACTCGAAATTGGGTTCAGTCACATTCCGGTCGACGCGCCCCGGTTTTTCGAAGGCGTTGATAATCAGTGAATTAATAGGCCAGTTCGGCGCCTTGCCATGCGAAACGGCGCGTCACACTTGCGGTTCAGTCGTCAAGTGTCAGCCTGCTATCCGTACATGCCCGGTGCAATTCGCCGGCTTAACCGATGCAAACACACTGCGGCCTCGCGATCGAACGGGACTGCATGGGCGCGACGCCATGTCCAGGGACACCGGTTTCACTTTCAGCACAAATGCGGCGACTGCGGAAGCTTCCGTGGGCCCGCTTGTGTCGCTATTTCCTACGCGGGGAGCCCTATATGTTAAGTGAAATCCGGCATGATCCGCCGCATGAAGCTGTCGAACAACGGCACCGTGAAAGCCGTATCCCCGTGCGCGGGGCTATACACCATCCCCTTCGCGATAAGGCGGTTACGCACGGGCGCAACCGCCGAGTTATTTCTGCCCAGAGCCGCCGCGATGTCTCCGGAGCGGTGCGGACCGGGGCCAAGTTGTGCCATGGCGCGCATGTAACGCTTTTCAGCCGGGGTCAAACGGTCGAACCGCACACGGAAGAAACTCGCATCCAACTCCGCCAGAGCAACGTCCGTGGCCTTCACGGCATCCGCTTCCGTAATGGGGCTGGCTTGCGCTTCGCTCCAGGCATGCTTGCCCCACTCCTGCAGGAAATAGGGATAACCCTCTGTCTGGCGCACAATGTGCTCAATGGCCGCTGCTTCGACCTCGACCCCTTCCTTGCGGGCGGGCACGACCAGGGCCTGCTCTGCCGCCCCGGGCTCCAGGGGACCGATGGGCACAAACTCGAACAAGCGTTCAGCGTAGGATTTTGCGCGCCCCAGCTGCCCCAGCAACTGGGGTAAGCCGGCGGCCACCAGGGTCATGGGCAGCTGCCGTTGACTTGCGTTGTGCAGGGCGCTGATCAGTGCGGCGAGCTGCTCCTCGGGCACGTACTGCAGTTCGTCGATGAAAAGGACCACCGCGGTCTCGCGTTCGGCCGCCGCCTCCCCAAGGGCCCTTATCAGGTCAGTCAGATCGATTTCCAGATCGCCGCTGTCGGCAACGCCAGGGGCGCCTTCGAAATCGACATTGAACTCCACGTCCTGGTACTTGAGCCGGGCTGCACGGGCAAAACTGGCCAGCGCCCCGAAGGCCTTCTTCAGCGCCTTCTTGGCGGCCTCACCCCGGCTGAGCCGGATCAGTGTTGCTCGTAACGCTGGCCCTAGAATAGCTGGCAGGGAGCGGTCTTCCGGGGCCTCAATCACCACCGGAATGTAGCCCTCCTCTTCTGCATCCAGGCCGATTCGGCGCAGCAGCACGGTCTTGCCGACGCCCCGCAGGCCATAGAGGATCAGGCTTCTGGCCGCGCGGCCGTGGGCGATGCGATAAAGGGCGACCGCGGCCCGCTCGATCAGCTCGTCACGGCCCGCCAGTTCCGGCGGCGGTGTCCCGGCGCCAGGCGAATAGGGGTTTCGTCTTGGATCCATGGTTATACCAAAGTATTCGCTTGTTACTAAGTTTTGATAACTTAGCATAACCTTCTTATATGTCCAGGTGCCGGGTCGCCGCCCGGCCATCCCCGGCCCCAGCGCCGGCGCGGAGCCGCCCTCGACGCCCCCGCCTCGCCGGCGGCAACCAGGATCCCCTCCCCTTCACTTCACGACCTTCAGGGTGGGCGAGCGCCGCGGACCGCGGAGGTCCGGCTCGTCGTGGGCCGGCGGTGGCTTGCCTTGTCCAGTGACAGGCGCCGGCGCGCCCAGTCCCCGTTCAAAGCGGGCGGCGAGTTCGGCGTCCGACCCCTCCAGGTAGCGCAGCGCCGACTGGACGTCCTTCCAGCCCACGTAGTCCATCAGCTGCTTCAGGTCCCAGCCGCTGTCCCGGGCCCAGCCGGCAAAGCCCCGGCGCAGCGAGTGGCTGCTGTAGCGCTCCGGCTCCGGTAGCCCCGCCTCCCGACACAACCGCCGCAGCCAGGGGATGAGGCTGCCCGGGGCCAGCGGCGCCGTGCCCACGTGGCCCCAGCGGTCGACGGCCCGGAACACGGGCCCGCGCGTGAGGCCCGAGACTTGGATCCAGCACTCATAGGCCGCCACCGGGCACAGGCGCGACAGCGCCGGCACGCGAAACGTCCGCCCTGCCCCTTCGCGGTCGCCCTTGGAGCGCGGCAGATAGAGGGTCATGCCGACCCCCGGTTCCACCGTCACGTGCTCAATCACCAGGCGGGTCAGCTCGTCGGCCCGAAAGCCCCGCCAGAACCCCATCAGCACCAGGGCCTGATCCCGGGCGGCGCGCCGCTGCGCCACCGAGCCCTCGGGTTGCGAGCGGGCCAGCCACGCCACGATCTGCTCCAGCGCCTCGAGTCCCAGGGGCGCGGCCTGCTTTTGCGGGGCCGCGTGGGCGGCGCGTATCCCCTTCATCACCTCGCGCACCAGGGGCGCGCGGGTGGGGTCGGCGAAACCGTGGTCCTGGTGCCAGCGGGCCAACGCCGCCAGGCGCAGCCGCAGGGTGCTGATGGCGGCGGCCGCGGCGGTCTCCGCGAGATAGCGCGCCACGGTGTCGGGGGTGGCGGGCAGCAGG
>DATFML010000044.1:0-4797 GCA_035266965.1 Gammaproteobacteria bacterium | reverse complement strand
TTGGGTCATCTCGGGCTCGAACACCGGGCGCGCTTTTTCCCGCTTCGGGCTGCGATGCTCGGTGCGACACACGGGACCCAAAACCCAAAACCCAAAAGCGACACCGACGTAGGCGTGCGAGGGTGCAATAGGCGAAGGGCATTGCACCGTCCAATGACTGTCATTGGTGCAATGCCCTTCGGCTATTGCACCCTACCTTGCGTGTATTCTGCGTTTACTATTCGAGGGGGCCGTTCGGGGTATCACCCAACCCGTGTGCGGCGCCGAGCATCGCAGCCGACCGGGGAGAAAAGCGCGCGTCCTGTTTGAGCCGGGCTTTCGCAAGCGCCCAAGGCGCGCCGCGAAAACCGGCGAGTTACGCGCGCGCCCCGGGCGGCGAGAAGCGCAGGGCACCCCGACAGGGGCGCCGCACCCGGGCGGCCTTCTCTTTGGGTCCTTTCTCTTGGCCGCGCAAGAGAAAGGACCTCGCCGCGCGGGCGCGAAAGCCCGCACCAAAATTAAAAACAAAGACCGACAGGTCTTCACCAACCCAGCAGGAGAAACTCGATCCCCGGGCCATGTCGGGCCGCCTGCGATTCAGCGACGTAGGGTGCAATAAGCGCAGCGCATTGCACCAAACAACCCCGTCCGTGCTTTCCGTGTTTTCCGTGGCGCATTTTTAATTGAAGAACCTTTCCGTGGGTTCCGTGGCTCTTCCGATTTTCATGCCAATCGGATGGATTTACACGCCAGACCCCACCGTGGACATTGCCGGCCAGCAATTCTGCAGCAACCGGCTACTCCGCATAGCCCGGCCCTTCCTCCCGGGAGTCACGGGCGTAGTACTTGACGCTGCCGGTGGGAACGACCACGACGCCGGACGGAGTGAGATGGAACCGCCGCGCGTCTTCCTCCTGATCGAAGCCGATGCGATCGTCGGCCTCCACCAGATTGTGGCGGTCCACGATGACCCTGCGCAGGCGGGCACCCGCCCTCACCCGCACGTAGTCCATGATGATGCAGTCTTCGAGCTCGGCACCGCTCTCCACCACCGCCTCGCGACGGACGATGCAGTTACGCAACCGTGCGCCGTCCTGGATGACCGTGGCAGCCCCCAGCAGGCAGTTGGTCACCTCGCCGCCCAGCACCCGGGCCACCGGACCCTGGTAGTTGCTGGAGAAGATGGGCCAGCGCGGGTTGAAGGCATCGAAACGGGGCTCGATACCCAGCACGTCCTTATGGGTCTCGAAGTAGGCATCGATGGTACCCACGTCGCGCCAGTAGGCCGGTTCTTCGTGGGGCTTGATGCCCGGCACCTCGTTGGTGGAAAAATCGTAGGCAAACAGCCGGTGGCTCGACAGCAGCCGCGGCAGCACGTGATGGCCGAAGTCGGTCTCGTCCCGGGCGTGGGCTTCCAGCAGCGCCTGCGCCAGCACGTCGGTGCTGAACAGGTAGTTGCCCATGGACACGAAGGCCCGCGCGGGATCCCCCGGCATGGCCTTGGGGCGCTCGGGCTTTTCCTGGAACTCCCGGATGCGCCCGTCGGGATCGGTGTCGATGATCCCGAAGCTGGAAGCCTCTTCGATGGGCACGGGAAGGGCGGCCACCGACACGTCGGCCCGATGCTCGCGGTGGAACCACATCATCTGGCGCACGTCCATGCGGTAGATGTGGTCGGCGCCGAACACCGCCACCAGATCGGGTTTGTACAGGTCAATGAGCTGCAGACTCTGGTAGACGGCATCGGCGGTGCCACGGAACATGCCGCCACGCTGGTCCATCTGAGGGGGCACCACCGTCACGAACTGGTCCGGAAACAGGGGCGAGACCACCCAGGCCTTGCGGGTGTGTTCGATGAGCGACTGGGGCTTGTACTGCACCAGCAAATAGATGGAGCGGATACCGGAGTTGACGAGGTTGCTGAGCACGAAGTCCACCAGCCGGTCACGGCCGCCGAAGGGGACCGCGGGCTTGCAGCGTTCCGCAGTCAGCGGATGGAGGCGGGAGCCGGCGCCACCGGCCATGACGAACGCGATGACTTTTTCCGTCTGCCGCCTTTCCCTCATAGAGCCCCCTGCAGTAAACGGTGCGGGACACGCGGACCACCTGCTGAATTAATCATAGCCGGAATTTTAGGATGCTGCCGCCTGGCGTCGCTGCCAGGGGACCGGGACTTACTGACAAGCCCAAAGCGCCACGTAAGAAACGGAAACGTCATGTTGTGAGCATGGTGCGGATTCAACCGAGTCGCCAGGGTCTGGCCCTATATTTCCGCACAAGGCCCGCTCCGGCAGATGCCGGGGTTGGCAGGAAAGCAAAGGTGCCACGGAAGACACGGACAGATTTGTTTGGTGCAATGCCCTTCGGTTATTGCACCCTACGTTGACTGCCGGTCCATCGTGCCAGGTGACTGGATTTCCTTTTTTCGTGGTTTCCGTGCTTTCCGTGTTTTCCGTGGCGCTCGTGCCTTTGCCTTCGCCTTTTCCCTTCCGTGGGTTCCGTAGCACCTTGGTCTTTCACGCCTGGTCATGCCGCGCCGTGCGTTCTGGACGCGGCGACGTCCCTGCCCGGCCCTGGTCCACCGGATCCTGGTGGATGGTCACGTCGGCATGGGGAAAGGCCTGCAGAATGGCGGTTTCCACTTCCTTCGCAATGCGGTGGGCGTCGGCAAGGGACCGCCGGGCGTCAATTTCCAGGTGGAGCTGGACGATGGGAAGCCGCCCGGATTGGCGGGTGCGCAGGTCGTGCATGCCGAGCACGTCGGGGTGGGCTTCGGCCAGCGCTGCGATGCGTGCGCGATCGCTATCCGGCAGTTCCCGGTCCAGGAGCACCTGAAAAGCCTGCCAGCCGATTTTGCCGGCGCTGACCAGGATATAGACGGCGATGGCAATGGCGAACCAGGCATCCAGCCCGTTCCAGCCGAACGCGTACGCCAGGGCCAGGGCGAGGATGACGCTGACACCGGTGGCGAGATCGGTTCCGTAGTGAAGCGCGTCGGCGCGAATGGCCGTGGAGCCGGTGGCCCGGATGACACGGCGCTGTATGAGCAGCAGCGTGATCGTCACTGCGATGGAAAACACCATCACGGCGATACCGATGCCGATGTCCTGCAGGGCACGGGGGTGCAGCAACCGGCCCACGGCCTCGATGATCAGGAACACTGCCGAGCCTGTAATAAAGGTCGCCTGGGCCAGCCCGGCCAGCGATTCGGCCTTGCCGTGACCGAAGCGGTGCTCGGCATCCGGCGGCGCAAGGGAATAGCGCACTGCGATCAGGTTGACCCCCGAGGCGCCCAGGTCCATGAGCGAATCCACCAGGGAGGCAAGCACGCTCACAGAGCCGGTCACCGCCCAGGCGGCGAACTTTGCCACGATGAGCACGGTCGCGGTGACAACCGAAGCGTAGGTGGCGCGCCGCAGCAGCTTGTCGGATTGAACAGGCGCAGGGTCACTGGCCATGGCGGGTGCAGGCGGCTCCGAGATGAGCGGCACAGCGGCCGGACCCGTCGATGGTGGCGCAACCGGCGGCTGCGGGCAACCGACGCACCCCCTGGGCATCGCCTGGGGAAGCCCTGCACAGATCCAAACGGCTAATCAGAAGGCGCAAAGGGGCGAGGGAACACGGTTTACCGAGCAGTCTGAGCATTCCGGGCGCCTCTGCACCGCTGCAGCGGCCTGTGCCTGGCCTTCCCCCGGGAAGGGCACGCCGATGTCGTGCTGCCCGCACGCAACGGCCGCACAGCTTCGGCGCGCCGGCGACGGGCCGAACCCGACCCGCGGCGGTGCACCGCCGGATAGGCGGACCGGTGGCCGACGACAACGGTGCGTCTGCCCCGGGCGGGCGCGGATCAGGTCATCCGGATGGGACCATCATCGGCGCACGGCGGGGAGGTCCGTTGGCCATGACCGGCGCTGCGCCGCGCGCGTTGAACACGCACACGGCGCAGCCGGACTCGACGTCAGCGCCTATTCCACGCTGCCGAAACCGGGATCGGTGGCGCCGGCAGGCGGCTCCAGCCCGGCCAGGCGGCAGCCCTGGGCCAAAGGCCCGCCCGGAAACAACTGGTAGAGGTAGCGGATGCCCCCCTTGGCGTGAAATCTCTCCTCCAGGGCATCGTGGAGCTCGCGCACGTGGACATGGCCATCCTCGTGGCGCGCGTAGTAGCTCTGCAGAGCCCGCACCGCATCCCAGTGGTCCGCACCGAGCTCCAGCCCCGTCTCCGCAGCGGCATTGGTCGCCGCTGCCGGCGTCCAATAATGGGGGGCATCGGGAAACGAAGGATCCCGGTCGGAATCCCAGCCCGGATGCATGATATCGTCCATTGTCGGCTCGCCCACCATCGTCGTCCTCCTTGTGCCTCGTCCAACCCAACGACCGGGGATCCCCTGGTATCCCCAGGTCCGACAGCGACGAGCGCCGCTTCCCCGACCTTCCCGGCAACGCGGCCCGCGTCATCCAAAGCATAGTCCATGATGACCGTGGGGTAGTGCAGGAAGGCGGTAATGACCGCCGGGCACTGGGTTCAGGCACACCCTAACGGTAGGCGAAGTCCTCCACCGCCTCGGCGCCCCACATGCCGAGCTCGGTGCGATGGCGTTCCACCTCGCGGGGATCGCTGCAGCGCAGCAGCACCACATAGTGGCCCTTCTCGATGGCCCGGTGGTAACTGTGCAGGCGTTCCTCCGGGATTCCCATGCGGTGCAGGGCGACGGCGAGCTGGGAGACGGCGGCGGCTCCGGCCATGGCGCCGCCGCCCACCGCGGCGCTGGCGGCCACGGTGGCAATGGCCTCCACCACCGGTCCCACAGCGAAGACGGC
>DATFML010000043.1:0-15432 GCA_035266965.1 Gammaproteobacteria bacterium | reverse complement strand
GGATACCTACGATTATCTGATCTTTCTGCGCAATGCGGCCCGTCGGGCCCTGGCCGACGGTGCCTTCGACCCGGTGGAAGCCAGTCAGGGTCTGGACCAGTCACGCTTCTCCTATCTGGTCCACTATGATGACCTCCCGTTGCGAAGCCGCAATGCGCTGAACATGGCCCGGGAGGTATTCGCTGCCCACGGGCAATAGGGAGCGGGTTGCGGGGGAGGCAAGGGCACAAGACGGTGTCTGCCGTTTGGTGAACGCCCCGCATGAACCATTCAAAGGCGTGGAAACGGCTGCCGGAACACGCCCAACGGAACAGAGTCCGTACGCGTCTGCCGATCGCGGGCCGCGTCTTTTCGATACTGAACATATTGAGCAATGCTACTGATACCTTTTCCCTTTTGGTGGCAGCGAGGGGCTGCGCTCAACTGCGCAGACCGTGGCTCTTCTTGAGCAGCCACAAGCTCAGCACGAACAGCGCAGCGATGAAACCCAGGCTGATGCCGTAGGAAGTCCACAGGGGGATGTCGCTGACCCCCAGGAAGCCGTAGCGGAAGGCGTTCACCAGATAGAGGATGGGGTTGGCCAGGGAGGCCGACTGCCAGAAGGCCGGCAGCATCTTGATGGAGTAGAACACCCCGCCCAGGTAGGTGAGGGGCGTGAGCACGAAGGTGGGCACGATGGAGATGTCATCGAAGCTCTGGGCGAACACCCCGTTTATGAGTCCGCCCAGGGAAAACAGAATGGCGGTCAGCACCGCCATGCTCAGGATCACGCCCAGGCTGTGCACCTGGAGGTTGGTGAAGGCCAGTGATACCAGGGTAACCCCCAGGCCCACCGTCATGCCGCGGGCCACCCCGCCGCCGACGAAGCCCAGCAGGATGATGTAGTTGGGTACCGGCGAGACCAGCATTTCCTCGATGTGGCGCTGGAATTTGGAGCCGTAGAAGGAGGACACCACGTTGGCGTAGGAGCTGGTGATCACCGCCATCATGATCAGGCCCGGCACGATGTAGTCCATGTAGCTGAAGCCGGCCATGTTGCCGATCTGCGAGCCGATCAGGCGGCCGAAGATGATGAAGTACAGGGCCGTGGTCACCATGGGGGGCAGCACCGTCTGGATCCAGATGCGCGCGAACCTCAGTACTTCCTTGATCAGGATGGTCTTGAATGCCGTGTACGTCTGCCGTGGCGTCATGCCGCGCCTCCTGCGGCCGCGTCCTCGTTGCTCTGCACCAGATGCATGAAAAGCTGCTCCAGGCGGTTGGTCTTGTTGCGCATGCTCAGCACTTCGATGCCCTGCGCGGAGAGATCCGCGAACAGGCGGTTGATGCTGCCCTCCCTGGAGACGTCCGCCTCCAGCGTGGTCTCATCCATCAGTCGCACCACGTGGCCCGGCAGTGCGGGCAGTTCGGTCAGCGCCTGGCGCAGGTCCAGCACGAAGGTCTCCATGCTCAATGCGGCCAGCAGCGCCTTCATGCTGGTGTTCTCGACCAGACGGCCGTGGTCGATGATGGCGATATTGCGGCACAGGCTCTCCGCTTCTTCCAGGTAGTGGGTGGTGAGGATGATGGTGGTGCCGCTGGCGTTGATGTCGCGCAAAAATCGCCACATGGAGCGGCGGATCTCGATGTCCACGCCGGCGGTGGGCTCGTCCAGGATCAGCAGCCGCGGCTCGTGCACCAGGGCACGGGCGATCATCAGGCGCCGCTTCATGCCGCCGGACAGGCTGCGGGCCTGTTGGCGGCGCTTCTCCCACAGACCCAACTGCCTGAGATAGCGCTCGGCGCGCTGGCGGGCCAGGGGCCGATCGAGGCCGTAGTAGCCGGCCTGATTGATGACGATTTCCTCCACCGGCTCGAAGGTATTGAAGTTGAACTCCTGGGGGACCAGTCCGATGTAGGCCTTGGCACCGGCGAAATCGGTATCGATGTCCTTGTCGAATACCATCACCTTGCCGGAGGATTTGGTAACCAGGGAGGTGACGATGCTGATGGTGGTGGATTTGCCGGCTCCGTTGGGGCCGAGCAGGGCAAAGAAGTCCCCCTGCTGTACGTCCAGGTCGACGCCCTTCAGGGCCTGGAAGCCGTTGGCGTAAGTCTTGGTCAGGCTGCGAATGGACAGTGCTGTGGTCATGGCAGGTCGGAAATTAGGTACGGGGGTTGTGGTCGTGGCGGCATCGGATGTGGAGATCAGGCGCGCATTATAAACGTCCCTGCCAATGGCGTCAGGCGCCGGTGCGGGCCAGTCCCGGCAACGCGGGCGGTAGTCCTGTCAGGCATGCGAATAAAGAAGACGCGGCAAAGGACACAAAACAGTGTGCGTTCCGTCGGCTGGACAGGCGCTCTTCCCGTTGTCCGCCTCGGGGTTTGACGGAAACCGCCGTCAACCGGCTTGGAACGGCTGGGTCGGGACTTTTTCCGTACGCCAATCGGATTTGGCGGCAAGCCTGCAACCCCCGTTGCCGCACGTCAGGGCGTAAGTCACACGTGATGAAACCCGCCGTCCGGCTGCTTGGGATGGCTGGGCGGCTCCGTTTCGAGCTCCTCGACCACTTTGCACAGATCGGTCAGCAGCATGTCCGCCATGTCCCGGGAGAAGCCCTCGCGTACCACGACCCGCAGTACGTGGACGCTCTGGGCATCGGCGGGCATGGAGTAGGCGGGCACCTGCCAGCCGCGGGTACGCAGGCGCTCGGAGATGTCGTAGACCGAATAGTGCGAGGCATCCTTGAGGCCGAACGCGAACACCGGGATGGCGCTGCCGTCGCTGATCGTGCGGAAGGGACCGAGCTCGTCGATACGCGCCGCCAGCTCCGTGGCCGTATCGCGCAGGCTGCGCATGATGCGGGCGTAGCCGGCGCGCCCCAGGCGCAGGAAGTTGTAGTACTGCCCCACCACCTGATTGCCGGGACGGGAAAAATTGAGGGTGAAGGTGGGCATGTTGCCGCCCAGGTAATTGACGTGGAACACCAGATCCTCGGGCAGATGCTCCTTGCTGAGCCACACGGCCCAGCCCACGCCGGGGTAGACCAGGCCGTACTTGTGACCCGATGTGTTGATGGAAACGACGTTGGGCAGGCGGAAGTCCCAGCGCAGATCGGGGTGGATGAAGGGCGCGACGAATCCCCCGCTGGCGGCGTCCACATGCAGCGGCACCTCCAGTCCGTGTTCCTCGTTGTGCCGGACCACCGCGTCGTGGATGGCCTCGACGGGTTCGAACTCGCCGGTGAAGGTGGTGCCCAGGATGGTGACCACGCCGATGGTGTTTTCGTCGATGCGGCTGACCACGTCTTCGGGCGTGATGACATAGCGATCCTCCGCTATGGGGATGTACCGGGCTTCGATTTCCCAGTAACGGCAGAACTTCTCCCATACCACCTGCACGTTGTTGCCGAGGATGAGGTTGGGTTTGGCCGTGCTCAGACCGGCCCGCTCCCGGCGCGCCCGCCAGCGCCACTTCAGGGCCATGCCGGCCAGCATCACCGCCTCGCTGGATCCGATGGCCGACACGCCCACCGGCTCACCGTCCTCCGGTGCGTGGAACAGGCGCGCCACCATGTTCACGCAGCGCGTTTCGATCTCCGCGGTCTGCGGGTACTCGTCCTTGTCGATCATGTTCTTGTCGAAGGTCTCCGCCATCAGCTGCTCGGCCTCCGGTTCCATCCAGGTGGTGACGAAGGTGGCCAGGTTGAGGCGGGCGTTGCCGTCCAGCATGAGCTCGTCATGCACCAGCTGATAGGCGGTGCGCGGCTCCATCTCGTCGTCGGGCAAAGCGTACTTGGGCACCGGTTGGGACATGGCACGGGACCCGTAGGTGGGGGCGAGGTCGGCATCCGGCTTCAGTTTCTTGACCATCGTACGGACGACTCCTGTTGGACGGCGCCGGCCCAGGCGGGGCGGCGCCAATGGTGGAGCAGCAGCGGTATCGTCACCATCAGTGCCAGGCTGGCGAGCATGGCGGGGGCATAGACCGCAGCGGCAATCGTCTTGTCCGGCGGCAGCAGACCGATGGCGAGGCAGACCGCCGTGGTCAGGAAGCCGGTGCCCGCCACCAGCCACAGCCCCCAGGTGCGACCGCCGGGCACACGGTATGGGCGCGGTGCGTGGGGCTCACTATAGCGCAGGCGGATTGCGGCGGCGAAGAGCAGCAGGTACATCGCGCAGTACAGCACCACCGCCGCCGAGGTGAGCATCAGGAAGGCCGCATCCACCGACGGCACCACCAGAAACACCAGCGCCACCGTGCTCATGGCCAACGCCTGCACGATGATCAGGTTGCGGGGCACCCCGCGGGCGTTGACCGCCTGCAGGGCCGGCGGCAGGTTGCCGGCACGGCCCGCCGCCCACAGGCCCTTGATCGGACCCACCACCCAGGTGCTGACCTGGCCGGCGGCGCCCAGAGCCACCAGCAGCGCGGCGAACGGGATGAGCCCGGACAGGTGCCAGGTGTCGAACAGGCGTTGCAGAGCCTGCATGCTGCCGGAGACCAGGTCCAGCTGACTGCGGGGGACCACCACCGCCACCGCCAGCCCGCCCAGCAAAGTGACCAGAAAGCCCAGGATTGCCGCCATGAACACCGCCGCCGGATAGTTGCGGCGCACGTCGCGCACCTCCCGGGCATGGCCGGCGGAGACCTCGATACCCACCACGCCGAAGATGAAGCTGAGAAACAGCACCAGGTTGGCCTGTGCATGCTGCAGGGGCAGCCAGTTGTCGGCAGTGAGCGCCAGGTCCAGATGCAGGGGCCGACCCTGGACGACATACACGGCGGCCATGCCGATCAGGACCGCGCTGGGCAGCAGGACCCCGGTGCTCAGGCAGACGCTGGATATGAGCCCGGAGGCGCGGGTGCCGCGCAGGTTGGCCAAGGTGGCGGACCAGTACACGGCCAGGATCACCACCACGATGAAATCCCGCTGCCCGGCCAGTGCCGGATTGAACGCGTAGGCCAGGCTGGCGGCGACATAGGATAGAATCGACGTGATGCCGAACAGGCTCTGGACCCACTGCAGCCAGACCGCGACCAGCCCCCAGCGGGTGCCGAAGGCCTCTTCCACCCAGTGGAAGACGCCGTTCTTGGGCCATGCGGTGGCCAGCTCCGCCGACACCAGCGCGATGGGCACCAGAAAGGCGAACACGGTCACCAGGTTGAAAAACACCATCCGCAGGCCGGTGTCGGCCATCATCGGCATGTTGCGCAGGGTCAGGAACAGGGCGGTGGTCATGAGCGTGAGGGTGACTACGCCGAGATGGCCACCTTTCGTCGGTTTCGGTTCGTCCTCACGCATGGTTCTGGGGGTGCGTACCCTTTTGTATTTCCCGGAAACGTTGGCTGGCATGCCGGCTCCGTCCGCGTCGCAGGGCGACCTTATCATGACCGGGAGCCGGTGCCCGGCAAGTATACGATTTGGTAAGGTTCGCTATTCAAGTACCGGCGCTGGCGGCCGCTGGAGGTAGGATGAGGGGCCGGATTCGGAGCGCAACCATGGCTCGCTGGCTGTCTGTCGGAGCCTGCAGGGCGATGCCGAACCCGCCGGTCCCGTTATGGTCGCATGCCACGCCGTGCGCCGGTCTTCGCAGATGGCCCAAACGAGGCAGCTAGAACAGTGACTACCCGCACCCTGTCCCCCAGCTGGCCGGCACGCTTGCGCGCGCTGCACACCTTCAGTCGCTCGGCAGGCCGCGTTCTGACCCGCCCCCTGTACGGACTCTACGAGCAGTGGCTGGAGCAGGAGGTGGCGAAAGGGGTGGTGCCGGCTCACGTGGGCATGATCCTGGACGGCAACCGCCGTTACGCCCGCTCCCTGGGGGTGGTCGCCCAGCTCGGCCACCATTTCGGCGTGGACCGTCTGATCGAGGTACTGGACTGGTGCGCCCAGCTGGGCATTCGCCATGTCACCCTGTTCGTGTTCAGCAACGACAACTTCTCGCGCCCGGCCCATGAGGTCGCCTATTTAATGAACCTGTTCGTGGAGCGCGGGCCGACCCTGCTGAAGGACCCGCGCCTGCGTTCCCACGGCATCCGGATTCGGGTGATCGGACAGCGCACCCGTCTCCCCGAAACGGTGGTGGAAACCATCGACCACCTGGAAAGCCACACCGCGGCCAACGACGGCATGACCCTCAACATCGCCATGGCCTATGACGGCCGCCAGGAGATCGTGGACGCGGCCCGCGCGCACCTGCGGCAGGTCGCCGAAAGCGGCGGGTCCTTCGAGGAGGCGCTGGACCGGTTCAGCGTCGATGCCATCAGCCGCAACCTCTACACGGCCGGTATCCCGGACCCCGACTTCATCATCCGTACCAGCGGCGAGCAGCGCCTGTCGGGTTTCTGCCTGTGGCAGTCGGCCTACAGCGAGTACTACTTCACCGACGTGCTGTGGCCGGACTTCCGGCGCATCGATTTCCTGCGCTGCATCCGCAGCTACCAGGGCCGCCACCGCCGTTTCGGGCGCTGAAAGGCCGCTGCCCGGCCCCGGGTGGGCTCACTCCCTTCAGTTGGCGCCCTTTCGCCGTTCGCCTATCCTCAGAGTGAATGACTGTTCTTGCAGGGTCCGCCTTGCGGGAGGGGCTTGACCTGTCTCCCGCGTATAGGTTGCCTACTGCGTCCATAGCGACTCTGTGGAGGCTGGAACATGTACGGCAATTACGGTTGGCACGGGTATGGAATGGGCTATGGCATGGGAGGTTTCGGCTGGGTGTTCATGATACTGGTCTGGCTGCTGCTGATCGTGGGCATTGCGGCGGTGGTCAGATGGGTCTTCTTTCCTCCCACTGCACAGCATCACGCCCAGGTGTCCCGGGAAAAATCCGCCCTCGACATTGTGGAAGAGCGCTACGCGCGCGGGGAAATCGACAAGCAGGAGTTCGAGGAGAAGCGCCGCACTCTCGAGGGCAAGCCATGAGCGGGCGCCGGCACCTCCAACATCGGGCAGCGCCGGAATACACTGACGACGGGGTCAGGACGACCATGACGGGAGTGCCGTTGAAGGGCATGTGGAAGGACTGGGGCAATGCCGGGCTCGGCGTGTGGTTGGCGGCCTCGCCCTGGTTGCTGGTGCCGGGCGTCTCGGCCCACCCTTTGATCACCTATGTCTGTGTACCGGTGGGGATATTGCTGGTGGCCGGTGGTGCCGGGGCGGCGTCTCGGCCCAGCGGATGGACGGAGCGTCTGGTGGTGCTGCTGGGGCTGTGGCTGCTGGTTTCACCCGGTACCTGGATCCATCGGGTACCGGCGGTGAGCTGGGACAACATCGCCATCGGCCTGGCCGTTCTGACGTTGGCTTTCTGGCGCCTCAGGGACCTGGTGCGCGCCAACAGGGCACGGTAGCCGGTCTTCGCGGGCAAATCCGTTTGGACCTTCTGGTGCTGCGGGGTCGCCGGGCGCCCGCCTGGCACAGCCCCCGGACCTCACCTAGACTTGATTTCAATCATGGTATGACGTGACGGGGTATATGACTCTTTGCCCCGGGAGCGGCGCCGCCCGTCCCGCGTCCAGGAAGGAGGTCTTGCCACGTGTCCGGTTGGCGACGGTTCGCAACAAGTCTGACACCCGCGCTGGTCACGCTGTGGGCAGCGTTCCTGGTGCTCGGGACCCTGCAGCCCTGCTGCGAAGCGGTGGCGGATGCCTTCGTGGCGGGTGGGGCGGTTTCGTTGCAGAGCCGCCCCCACCAGGCCATGGCTGGCGCCCACGAGCATGCGATCGACGGTTCGGCCCCTGGCCACACCCACTGCGGTCAGACCCTGTTCCGACATACGGAGCTCAAGGCCCTCAACAGCAACGAAGCCGGAAAGGGAAACGAGGTCCACCCGGCCGCCGCCGCGATTCCGGTTGCGCCACAAGCCCCGGTCCTGGAGACCCCCGCGGTACGCCCCCGGTCCGCCAGTGATCGGGAAAGATCACCGCCACTCCCTGTGTACCTGGCGACCCTCCGCCTGCGCCTTTAGAGATCCGAGCGTATCCGCCGGGGCGGCGACCCATTGCCCGCGCACCACCGGTGCGCACCCGTGGCCGTCCCTGGCCGTCGACGCGTCCGCAGTCCGGAACGCCGTCCGGGAATCGATACGAGGGTACTGCCATGGTGGTGAACGAATTAGCCAAAAAGGTGGGCGTCCAGGCCCACGTGGTGCGCTACTACGCGCGCATCGGTCTGCTCAAGCCGGTCCGCAATCCTCACAACGACTACCAGCTTTTCAACAACCGGGACCTGGAGCGGTTGCGCTTCATCCGCAAGGCCCAGCGCGTCGGACTGACGCTGAACGACATTACCGGTCTGCTGGACCAGCCCGGAGACGAGTCCTGCTGCCGGCGCCTGCAGGGCCTGGTCAGGCAGCGCATGGAGGAGAACCAGCGCAGGATCGACAACCTGCGCCGGCTTCAGCGGCGCATGGAGGCGCTGACACTCGCCTTGAGGGGCGTGGATGCCTGCACGGGCGACTGTGACCCGTTCTGCCCGGGCGTGCAGGGACATCTGGATTTGGCCGGGGCAGTTGACCTGTGAGTGGGGTATAGCCTTTAGCATGGCAGGCAAGGGACGGCGCGGTGGTATCTGGGTCTGCGTTGCGTGTCCCATGGTTGCTGCAATACGTGCCTCGGAGGTGATCGCCATGAGCGAGCGGGCAGCAGATAACGTGAATGCCGGGTCGGTGGTGACCCGGAAGGTCACGGTGCCGGACATCCGGGCCCCGGGGGCGCAGGATGCTGTCCGGGAGGGTCTGGGCGGCTGTAGCGGCGTGCTGGCCGTGCGGCCGGATGTCGAACGCCTCCGGGTGCGCGTGACCTACGACGCCAGCCGCGTTGATTTCGACCAACTGATGGCGCACTTGGAGGCGGCGGGTTATCCCGCCGCGCGGGATTTCTGGAGTCGGGTGAAAGCACACTGGTTCCAGTACCTGGACGGCAATGTCAGAGCCGGTAGCGGGGGTGGCGGGGGCGCATGCTGCAGCCGGCCCTCGGACGTCTATGCCTCCCGCTCGCGCAGGCAGTGAAGGGGGAGCCGGTGTCGGGGGTGCCGGAAACGGCCAGACGTGGAGACTGGGGAGGGTCGATGAAAACCATGCTGATGAGCTTGGCGGCGATCGTTGTACTGCTCGGGGGTGGCGTTTTGGCACTCATCTATTCCGGCACTTATGACGTGGCCGCTACCAGCAAGGATCCAGCGGTTGTGCGCTGGGCACTGCATACCGCCATGGAACGATCGGTGGACCGCCGCGCTCGCGGGATCCGGCCACCGGCGGGTCTGTCCCTGACCGACCCCAAAGTGGTCAATATCGGCTTTGAGCACTACAACGAGATGTGTGTGATGTGCCACGGCGCCCCCGGGGTGAATCCCGGCGAAGCCCACGCCGGGCTGAATCCCGAACCGCCTGACCTGGCTGATGCGGCCCGGGAGATGACGTCGGGCCAGTTGTTCTGGGTCATCAAGCATGGCATCAGGATGACCGGCATGCCCGCCTGGGGGCCCACCCACTCCGACGCCAAGATATGGGCGATGGTGGCCTTCGTACAGGCGCTTCCTGGGATCACGCCGGATGGGTACCGGGAGATGAAACGGCGCCTGACAGCGTCGGGGCAACAGGCGGAGCATGCCCATACGGGAGACGCAACACAGGTGCCGCGCAGAGAATCCGCTCATGGGCGGCAACAGCAGTAGAGGTAGGCAGTAGCAGGGAAGGCCCGGCGCCTGTGGTGCCGGGTCGGTCGAGGTCAACCAATGGCAAGGAGGATATCAGCCATGCAATCACCCACGAGAAGGACGGTTGTGCAATTGACGACACCCATCGCGCTGGCCTGCGCGCTGGCCGTATCTCTGCCCGCGCAGGCCGCCGAACCGGAGGGAGCGGGCCAGCAGAGCAGCGCACAGCAGAACCAGCCTCCCTACGAAGGAGGCATGTACGGCTATGGACACGGTCCATACCGGGGCTATGGCGGCCCCATGGGGCCCGGCATGATGGGCGGCGGTTACGGCTATGGCATGGGTCCTGGCATGATGGGTGGTGGCTACGGCTATGGCATGGGCCCGGGGATGATGCACCAGGGCTACGGCATGGGGCCCGGAATGATGGGCGGATACGGCATGGGACCGGTTGCCGGTTATGGCAACGGCATGGGACCCGGCATGATGGGGGGCTACGGCTACGGAGCCGGTCCCGGAATGATGGGGCCCTACGCCGCCAAACGTCTCGGCCTCAACGAGCAGCAGCTCAAGAAGATCGGCGAGATCCATCGCGAGACCGCCGACAAGAACTGGAAATTGCTGGGCGAGATGCGTGATCAGCGGGAGAAGCTGTTCGAGCTCTACGGAAAGCCGCAACTGGACGCGTCGGCCGTCAGCGATACCTACAGGCAGATTTCCAAGCTGCGCCAGCAGATGTTCGAAAACCGCCTCCATGCTCAGCAACGGATCGGCAAAGTGCTCGATGCCAAGCAGCGCAAGACCTGGCGCTACATGCACCGGGGCATGGGCTGGGGCATGATGGAAGGTTACGGTCCGGAATGACGTCGGCAGCGGGCGGCGCAGGCCGTTCCTGCGCCGCTCGTGACAGCGGGTTCTAAAATCCCCTGCGGGCGTCAATATCTTCAGGGATGCCTGTCGAGGGAACATTTCCGAGCCAGGAACCCGGCCTGCGCTCCCGCTGGAGTGTCAGCACCGTGTGCGGGGATCCGTCATGTGCCACGTCATCCTGTTGATGCCTTTGCTGGCGCTGCCGGTGTTCTGGCTGCTGCCGATCGGCGAGGCGGCGCCGACCTACGGTGTGGTTGCCGTCCTGTCGGCCTGGCTGTACTACTACGTGCTCAAAGCCATGCACAGGCCGGTAGAGATCGGCCGCGAGCATTTACGGGGGGCTGTGGGCGAAGTCGTTGCCGTACGGGGAGGCGGCCATTTCCGGGTGCATGTGGAGAGCGAGTTCTGGAGTGCCGAGTCCCGGCAGGCATTGCAGGTGGGCGAACAGGTGGAGATTACCGACGTGGAGGGCGTGGTTCTGAAGGTGCGTCGTCCCCACGGGGATCCCCCTCGACAGCAGCCCGTGTAAGGTCGTCAGTCCGGCTGCGGATCGTGGCGGTGTCCCAGGCACGCCGGTTGATGGGGTAATCCAGTACCGGCCCGATGAACGGCATCGACAGCAGGCCGGTCAGCCAGGTGCAGTGGCGGCTGTCGCGAAATGTGGTGATGCCGATCTGCATGGCTTCGTGTCCGCCGCGCGGCTGCGCGCGGTAGGTCCCCAGCAGGTAGTCCCACCAGGGCAGGTTGAAACCGAAATTGCTGTTGGTCTCGTCGCTGTGCACCGAGTGGTGTACCCGGTGCATGTCCGGCGTCACCACGAACCAGCGCAGCACCCGGTCCACGGAAGCAGGTAGACGTACGTTGCTGTGATTGAACATGGAGGTGGCGTTCAGCACGACCTCGAACAGGATCACCGCCGCCACCGGTGGGCCCAATATCACGATGACGGCGAACTTGATCACCATGGACAGCAGGATCTCCAGGGTGTGGAAGCGTGCGCCGGTGGTGACGTCGATATCCATGTCCGCATGATGCACCCGGTGAAGCCGCCACAATGCCGGCACGGCGTGGATCATCACATGTTGCAGGTAGATGAAGAAATCCAGGACCACCACCGATGCGATCACCGCCACTGCGGCGGGTACCGCAAAATAGTTGAACACGCCCCAGCCGTGCTCCCGGGCAAACAGCGCCATGCCAACGGCGGCGGCCGGAAACACGAGGCGCAGGATGATACTGTTGAAGAACACCAACCCCACGTTGTTGGCCCAGCGGGACATCTTGGGCTGGGTGAGCACGCGGCGGGGCGAGGCTATCTCCCACAGGGCCATGGCTGCGAAGATGCCGAAGAAGCAACCCAGTCGGATGGGCAGCTCATGGGTGGATATC
Source organism: Gammaproteobacteria bacterium (assembly GCA_035266965.1). Lineage (GTDB taxonomy): Bacteria > Pseudomonadota > Gammaproteobacteria > DATFLG01 > DATFLG01 > DATFML01. Next base: position 3,541 of record DATFML010000043.1, on the reverse strand, counting down.
CAGGTGTCGAACGCCATGGTCAATACGAAGTGTTGGCCGCCAAGGGTGTTCCCGGGCGCAGGGCAGGAGTATTGGATCCATATTCGACCAAGCGATCGTTGATTGCAACGCCAGTCCGGGATGACGCCGTGTGTGGCCCGTTGGGCTTCGTTCGGCACGGTTCAACCCAAGGGCCGGGGGAGAGCCACGGAAACCACGGAATCCACGGACAGCAAAGCTCAGTGAAAACACGGCGCCGTACCTCGATGCCGCTGATCACCCGTGTTTCCGCGGTCACAACCGACTATGTCGCTTCCATGTCTTCCGTGGATTCCGTGGCGCATTTCTGCTTCTGGGCCGCGGTGGGGTGGGCAATCTATTGCTCCGCGCCAAAATTCCCATTATCGTAGCGCCGTGATGATCGCGATGTTCGCCAGCCAACGCCGTCGCACCCTGCGCAGCCGCCTTTGGGTCGTTGTGCTCGTCCTGTTGACCGGACTGGGCAATGGGGCGGCCGTATTGGCGATGCCGGTCTCCGGCGGCCAGACCCAGTCGCTTTCCCACACCCCTTGTGCGCCCGGTGAACACAATTCCTCGCCTGCCGATCACCGCTCGCCCGGCGACAGCGGCTGCTGCATCGGCGATTCGGGCATGTGCGCATTCCACTGCATGACGCCCATCCCGGGCGCCGCCATTTCCTTCAACGTGGCAACGTTCGCCCAGCAGCCACCGCGCGCCGCAGTCACAACCCCGGCGCAGCGCACCCTCCGTCCGCCACTGCGTCCACCGCGGGCCTAACAACTCCTCGCCGCCCACGTTTCGTGGGTCGTTTTCCCAATAAGTCATCTTGAGTGGCTGCGCGCCGGCGTGCGCGTGCGGGCACTCGTGAGGAGATTGTCTATGAAGATCCGCCGCAATGGCTCGGTCCACGCCGAGTCCATCAGTCTGCCGCGCCGACGCTTTGTCCAGGGCCTGGCGGCAGGAGGCGCTCTGGCCGGACTGGGTTTGCTGTCCACGCCCGTCATGGCCGGAGCAGCCCGGGGTGCCCGTCCACGGGAGCTTTCCGGTACCGAGTTCGACCTGGTCATCGGGGAAACGCCGGTGAACTTCACCGGCCGGCCCCGCATGGCGACCACGGTCAACGGTCAGCTGCCGGCGCCGCTGCTGCGCTGGCGCGAGGGCGACACAGTCACCCTGCGGGTGACCAACCGCCTGGCGGTACCCACGTCCATTCACTGGCACGGCATTATTCTGCCCAACGGCATGGACGGCGTGCCGGGACTGACCTACGCCGGCATCATGCCCGGGGAAACCTTCGTCTACCGCTTCAAGGTCGGGCAGAGCGGTACCTACTGGTACCACAGCCACTCCGGGTTCCAGGAGCAGACCGGAATCTACGGCTCTATCGTCATCGAGCCGCGGGGCCAGGACCCGGTAGGTTACGACCGTGAGCATGTGGTGCTGCTGTCGGACTGGACCGACCAGGATCCGGACACCGTCTTCGCCAAGCTCAAGCAGATGGACGGCTACTACAACTACTCGAAGCTCACCCTGGGCGATTTCATTCAGCGTGCACGCCGGGACGGCTTTCGCAATGCGGTGGCCTATCGGGCCATGTGGGACAGGATGCGCATGAGTCCGCGGGATCTGGCCGACGTGTCCGGTGCCACCTACACCTACCTGACCAACGGCAGCACACCCGCCGGCAACTGGACCGGTCTGTTCGGGCGCGGCGAGCGGGTGAGGCTGCGCTTCATCAACGGGTCGGCCATGAGCTACTTCGACGTACGCATACCCGGGCTGAAGATGACCGTGGTGGCCGCCGACGGGCAGAACGTGCATCCGGTCACTGTGGACGAGTTCCGCATCGGCGTGGCGGAGACCTATGACGTGGTGGTCCAGCCCCACGACGATCGGGCCTACACCGTCTTCGCGCAGTCGGTGGATCGTTCCGGCTACGCCCGGGGCACGTTGGCGCCGCGCGCGGGCATGCAGGCCCCGATACCTGCCATGGATCCGGTGCCCACACTGACCATGTCCGATGCGGGCATGTCCATGGCGGGAATGAGCGGCATGGACATGGCCGGCATGAAGATGGGGGACGCGGCCATGGGCGGCGCGAACGCTTCCGGCGCGGCGGCGTCGAATCATCCGGCCATGGGCCATGGCTCCGACGCCATGGGGACCATGAGCGGGCCCGCCGGTGGTCATGGCGCCATGGGTCATGCCATGGGAGGCATGGACGGTATGGCCTCGGCGGCTAAATCCGGTGGGGGCATGATGGAGGTCAAGCACCATCCCGCCACCGAGTACGGTCCCGGTACGGCCATGCATGCCAGCGTGGTGTCCACGCGTCTCGACGACCCCGGGGTCGGCCTGCGCAGCAACGGACGCCGGGTGCTGACCTACGCCGATCTTCATTCCCTGGACGGCTGGCTCGATCCCCGGGATCCGGGACGCACCATCGAGCTGCATCTCACCGGCAACATGGAACGCTACATGTGGTCCTTCGACGGCGTGAAGTTCTCCGATGCCGGCCCGCTGCGATTCAAGCACGGCGAACGGCTGCGCATCCGTCTGGTGAACGACACCATGATGGAGCACCCCATCCATCTTCATGGTCTGTGGAGCGAGGTCGAGAGCCCGGACGGGGACTTCCAGGCGCGCAAGCACACTGTCAGCGTCAAGCCGGGCCACACGGTCAGCTACCGCGTACTCGCGGATGCCCGAGGACGGTGGGCCTACCACTGCCACCTGCTGTACCACATGAAGGCGGGCATGTTCCGCGAGGTGGAAGTGCTATGAGTCGGGTCGAGTTTCGGGAGGTAGCGAGAATGAAGCATCGTGGGGTTGCCGTGGCTGTCGGGGCGCTGGCGTTGATGGCTGCACTACCGAGTGCCGCCGGCGAGCCACCCGGCGACTGGCCGTCGCCCGTCCATGACAACGTGGTGCTTTCGAAGATCATGCTGGACCGGTTGGAGCTCCGTCATACCGATGCCGGCAATCTGGCCTACTGGGAAGGGCAGGCCTGGGTCGGCGGGGACATCAACAAGCTGTGGTTGAAAAGCGAGGGCGGGGTTCTCAAGGGCCGCACCGAGGAAGCCGATCTGGAGGCGCTCTACAGCCGGGCGATGACGGCCTTCTGGGATCTGCAGGCCGGCGTACGGCACGACTTCGGTATCGGTGACAAGCCGGCGCGGGAATGGGCCGCCATCGGGCTGAAAGGCCTGGCGCCGTACCGGTTCGATGTGGACGCCACTGCCTACGTGGGCACGGCGGGACGTACGGCCGCCCGCGTCAAGGCCGAGTATGAGGTCCTGCTGACCCAGAGGCTGATCCTGATGCCGGAATTGGAGTTCAATGCCTACGGCAAAGAGGACCGGGCGCGCGGACTGGGATCAGGCCTGTCGGATGTCGGCCTGGCGCTGCGGCTGCGCTACGAGATCCGTCGCGAGTTCGCCCCCTATGCGGGCGTTCGGTGGACGAGGAAGTTCGGCGGGACGGCGGATTTCGCCCGCCAGGGTGGCGAAGCGGTGCAGGACACCCAGTGGGTGGTGGGGCT
>DATFML010000042.1:0-13332 GCA_035266965.1 Gammaproteobacteria bacterium | reverse complement strand
AAAGATGTTGCTGCTGTCGTGGGGATCCCTGGGCAGCAGCAGCTTCTGCAGCTCGGTGTTCAGGGTCTGCTGGCGGACCTGGGCGGCTTCGCTCTCGTCGGCGGCCATGGCGCGCAGCTCGGCGTCGGGGTCCTGCAGCATCTCCTGCGCCGAGGCCAGGTCGTCGGTCGCCTGCTGATAGTCGCGGAAGGTCTTCACCACCGGTTCGAGCTGGGCGTACTCCATGGACAGGCGCCGGAAGCGGTCCTGGTCGGCGATCACGTCGGGCTCGGACAGCAGCACCCCGACTTCCTCGAAGCGTTCCACGAGGGCTTCCAGCTTGTGGGAAATCGAAGGCTTCACGTCAGGTCCAATGGGTTTCGAACGGATATCGGCCGCTGCGCATCTATTCGCCGTGCTTGGGGCACAGCAGCTCGCGGGCGGCCTCCAGCAGATCGGTGCGCCCCTCGTAGCCCGCCTGGCGCAGTTGCACGCTGGGGTGATGGATCAGCTTGTTGGTCAGAATGTGCGCCAGGTACTCCAGCACCTCGCCGGGGTCCTTGCCCTGGGCGATCTGCTGGCGGGCCTTCTCCAGCACCTCGTCCCGCATGCCTTCGGCGCCTTCGCGGAAATGTCGGATGGTGCTGACGGCCACCAGCGAGCGCATCCAGCCCATGAAGTGGGCGGTCTGGGCCTCGACGATCTCCTCGGCCTGGCGCGCCGCCTCCTGGCGGGATTTGAGATTGTCCTGCACCACCTCCTTCAGGTCGTCCACCGTGTACAGGTAGACATCGTCCAGGCCGTCCACCTCCGGTTCGACATCCCTGGGCACGGCGATGTCCACCATGAACATGGGACGGTGCTTGCGCACCTTCAAGGCCCGTTCCACCGCGCCCTTGCCCAGGATGGGCAGCTGGCTGGCCGTGGAGGAGATGATGATGTCGGCCTCGTGCAGATGGGCCGGCATGTCGGCGAGCGCAATCGCATAGCCGTCGAACTGGGTGGCGAGGGCATGGGCCCGCTGGACCGTGCGGTTGGCGACGATCATCCGTCCCAGCCTCTGCTCATGCAGGTGCCGTGCGGTCAGCTCGATGGTTTCGCCGGCACCCACCAGCAGGGCGGTCTGGTCTTCCAGGTCACCGAAAATCTGCTTGGCCAGGCTGACGGCCGCGAAGGCCACCGATACTGCACTCACCCCGATGGCGGTGTCGGTACGGATCTGCTTGGCCACCGAGAAGGTGTACTGGAACAGTTTGCTCAGGCGCTGGTGCAGGGTGCCGGCGGCGGTGGCGTCCTGGTAGGCGTCCTTGATCTGGCCGAGGATCTGCGGTTCGCCCAGAATCATGGAATCGAGCCCGGAGGCGACCCGGAAGATATGGCGTACCGCCGCGTCGTCCTGATGGATGTAGAGGAAGGCCTCCAGGTCCGTCGACGACAGCTGGTGATGCCGGGCCAGCCATTCGCTTACCGCCGCGCTCTCGGTGCCGTTGACGGCACAGTACACTTCCGTGCGATTGCAGGTGGACAGAATCGCCCCTTCCTCGACGCCCGGCAATGCGCTCAGCTCGCGCAGCGCTTCGCGCAGGCGTTGCGGGTCGAAGACGACGCGTTCGCGCAGCTCCAGGGGGGCTGTGCGATGGCTGAGACCGACGGCGATCAGGGGCATGTGTGGGCGTCAGGACGGGTCAAAATACAAGCAACTGGAAATTCTGCGGTATGGGTCTGGCGATTACAAGCGCTCCGCCCGTTGGGGTTACCGCCCGGCGGCCCACAACAATCCGTCCTGTCCCTACGGGAACCTGTTAGAATACGAGGCTATGGCCAAATCACTGCATCGACCTGTCGCTCGCGTGCGGCGCGTGATATTGCCGCTGCTGGCGGCCGCGGCGATGTCCGCCTGCACCCACCTGTCCACCCGGCCGGCGACCCCGGCCACCGGCACCGCGACCCCCAACGGCGCTGTCATCGTCAAGCCCCAGCCCCTCACGCCTTCCGAAACCCGCGAATCCGATCTGATGTACGACGTGCTGGCGGGTGAAATGGCCGGCCAGAGCGGCGATCTGACGCTGGCTGCCGAATCGTATCTCAAGGCGGCGCGTTTGAGCGATGATCCCGATGTGGCCGAGCGGGGCCTGCGCATTGCGCTGTTCGCCAAGAACGAGGCGGCGGCCCTGGAGCTGGCTCAGCGCTGGGTCCAGCTGGCGCCGGACAATCCCCAGGCCCACGAGGCACTGGCGGTGCTGTCCCTGCGGGCCGGGAAGACCGCCGATGCGGGGGATCAGCTGGTTCGCTTCGTGGCCAGCGCCTCGGACAAGACTGCCGCCTTCGCGGCGGTGACGGAGCTGCTGTCCCACGAGCCGGACCGCCAGGCCGCCCTGGCGGTGATGAAAACCCTGGCCGACGCCAACCCGAAAGTGCCCGACGCGCACCTGGCCTATGCCCGACTGGCTCTGCAGGCGGGCAAGCGCCGACTCAGCCTCAGCCAGGTGCAGCGGGCCATCGCCCTGCGTCCGAACTGGACGGACGCGGAGATTCTGCGTGCCCAGGTGCGCAGCGACATGGGCGAGCTGGGAACGGCGTCCCGGGAGCTGGGTGCGGCGGTCAAGCGCCGGCCCAAGGATCTGGACCTGCGTATGGCCTACGCGCGGGTGCTGGTGCGTGCCGGGGACCTGAAGAGCGCCCAGCGGGAATTCGAAGTGCTCGCCAGGCAGGCGCCGGGTAATGCCGATGTGCAGTACTCCCTGGGTCTGCTGGCCCTGGAAGCCCGGCGACTGGATGCGGCGCGGCGTTATTTCCGCAAGGTGCTGGATCTGGGCGAGCGCCAGGACGAGGCCCGTTACTACCTGGGGCGCATCGCCGAGGAGCAGAACAAACTGAACACGGCCAAGGACTGGTACTCGCGGGTCAACGAAGGGGAATACTGGCTGGACGCCCAGGTGCGGGTGGCCCAGATCGCCGCCCGGGAGGGCAGGGTGGCCGAAGCGCGCCGGCAACTGGCGACCCTGCGCAAGGACCATCCCCAGGCGGCCGTGCAGCTGTATGCGGTGGAAGGCGAGATGCTGAGCCAGGTGGGCCGCAACCGGCAGGCGTTGGACGTGTACAACCACGCTCTCAAAGACCACCCCGACAACACCGACCTGCTGTACGGCCGGTCCCTGGTGGCGGATAAACTCGGCAAGCTCAAGCTCGCCGAGCGGGACCTGCGCGCCATCATCAAGCAACAGCCGGACAATGCCGTGGCCCTCAATGCCCTCGGCTACACCCTGGCGGACCGCACCACCCGCTATGCCGAAGCGCTGGTCTACATAAAGAAGGCCATCAAGCTCAAACCCAACGATCCGGCGGTGATCGACAGCCTGGGTTGGGTGCAGTACCGGCTGGGCAATACCGCCGCCGCCCTGAAGGCGCTGCACCGGGCCTATAAGATGAGCGGTGACGCGGAGATTGCGGCACACCTGGGCGAGGTTCTGTGGACGGCGGGGCATCACGACGAGGCCCGTGCGGTGTGGCGCAAGGCTCTCAAGGCCCATCCCGACAGCGCCGCTCTCAAGCGGGTGATCGACCGCTTCAAGCCGTGAAACACCTGCTGCCACTCCTCTGCCTGCTGGCCCTGGCGGGGTGTGTGACCGTTCCGCCGGCGCCACCGCTGCCCGCCGGCACCTCCTCCGACAACTGGATTCTGGCCGGGCGCATTGCCGTGCGGGCCGGCGACCAGGGCTGGCATGCCGGCCTGTTGTGGCATGAGCGCGCGGATCGCTACGACCTGCGCCTGGAAGGGCCCCTGGGTCAGGGCGCCGCGGAGCTCACCGGGCGTCCGGGCCGGGTGACTCTGCGTACCGCCGACGGCAAGCGCTATCAGGCCGCCAGCCCCGAGCAACTGCTGGTGCGGGTGATGGGTGTGCGCATGCCGGTATCCGGCCTGCGGTACTGGGTGCGGGGCCGCCCCGCTCCCGGTCCGGTGACCGGGGAGCAGCGCGACAAGGCCGGTCACCTCACCGTGCTGGTTCAGGACGGTTGGGTGATTCACTATGAAGGCTACTCCCGGGTCCGGGGGCGTGCGCTGCCCGCGCGGATGCGTCTTGCCAACGGCGATGTGCGCGTGCGCCTGATCGTGGACCGCTGGGAGAACGGCGGAGGGGCTGCGTCGACGGCCGGGAGCCGCTGACGCCCATGGCTGCCGTTTCCGCTGCAAGCTCTTCCGACCGGGAACGGAGCTGGCCGGCGCCGGCCAAGCTCAATCTGTGTCTGCATATCACCGGCCGTCGTGCCGACGGCTACCACGAGCTGCAGTCCCTGTTCCAGTTCCTCGACGTCGGCGACGAGCTGCGCTTCGCGGTCAGCGGACACGGTCCCGTGCGTCGCCGCCGGGAGCTGGCCGGGGTGCCCGAGGACGCCGACCTGACGGTGCGAGCCGCAAGGCTTCTGAAGGAGGCGGGCGGCTCGCCCATGGGCGTGGAAATCGATCTGCACAAGCGTCTGCCCGCCGGCGGCGGGCTGGGCGGCGGCAGCTCCGACGCGGCCACCACCCTGGTGGCGCTCAACCGGCTGTGGGGCCTGGGACTGTCGGTGGACCGGCTGGCGCAGCTGGGCCTGTCCCTGGGCGCGGACGTACCGGTGTTTGTACGGGGCACGGCGGCATGGGCCGAAGGGGTGGGAGAGCGTCTGACTCCGGTGACCCCGCCCGAGGACTGGTTCGTGGTGATCGTGCCTGCGGTAACGGTATCTACGGCGGGCGTTTTCTCGGACCCGGAATTGACACGTGACAGCCCCCCTATCACAATATCGGACTTCTTTGCCGACGGCGGCCGCAACGACTGCGAAGCGGTGGTGAGGCGGCGCCATCCCGAAGTGGCGCAGGCCCTGGACTGGTTGGGCCGCCGGGCGCCCGCGCGGCTGACCGGAACCGGCGGCTGCGTATTCGCCGCTTTCGGGGAACGGGCCGACGCCCAGGCGGTCCTGGAGCAGCTGCCCGCCGACTGGACGGCCTTCGTGGCCCAGGGTCGCAACCGCTCGCCGCTGCTGGACAGATTGGCCTCCGGGTGACGGCCGGCAGCGCGGCACCTGCCGTCCCTCGGCGATAGTCTTTGGGGCGTAGCCAAGCGGTAAGGCACTGGGTTTTGATCCCAGCATTCCCAGGTTCGAATCCTGGCGCCCCAGCCATTCGCGCCCAAGGCCCGCACCAGCCATGTGGCCCTGGGTACTGCAGCCCCGTTGGCCGCGGGGGAGATTGAGCCCTGAAAGCGGATCTGAAAGCGATGGAAAGAGGACCTGCCGTTCCCGACCCAGACAGTCGGATGATGGTCTTCACCGGCAACGCCAACCCGCAGCTGGCCCAGGATATCGCCAACTTCCTGAAGCTGCCGCTGGGGAAGGCGATCGTCGGTCAGTTCAGCGACGGCGAGGTGATGGTGGAGATCATGGAAAACGTCCGCGGCAAGGACGTTTTCGTCGTGCAGCCCACCTGCTCGCCCACCGCGGACAACCTGATGGAGCTGCTGGTGATGATCGACGCCATCCGGCGTTCCTCGTGCCGGCGCATCACGGCGGTCATTCCCTATTTCGGGTATGCCCGCCAGGACCGTCGGCCGCGCTCGGCGCGGGTGCCCATCACCGCCAAGGTGGCCGCGGACATGATCGAAAAGGTCGGCGCCGACCGGCTGCTGACCGTGGATCTGCATGCCGACCAGATCCAGGGGTTCTTCGATGTGCCGGTGGACAACGTGTATGCCTCGCCCATTCTGTTGGGGGACATCTGGCGTCGCAAGTACCCCAAACTGATGGTGGTGTCCCCGGATGTGGGGGGCGTGGTGCGGGCCCGGGCGCTGGCCAAGCGTCTGGACGATGCCGATCTGGCCATCATCGACAAGCGCCGTCCGCGGGCCAACGTGGCCCAGGTCATGCACATCATCGGCGAGGTGGAAGGTCGCACCTGCCTGTTGGTGGACGACCTGGTGGATACCGCCGGCACCCTGTGCCAGGCGGCGGGGGCTCTGAAGGACCATGGCGCCGCGCGGGTCATGGCCTACTGCACCCATGCGGTGCTTTCCGGGCCGGCGATCAGCAACATCGAGGCGTCGCAGCTCGACGAGCTGGTGGTGACCGACACCATACCGCTGGGGCCGCACGGGCGGGCCTGCTCGCGCATCCGCCAGCTCAGCATCGCGGAGATGCTGGCCGAGACCATACGGCGGATCAGCACGGAGGAGTCCGTCAGCTCGCTGTTCATCGATTGATCGCCGGCCGGCGCAGGCCGTGCGGCGCAAGGTCGTCCCTGGTCGCGGGGACGATGCAACCGGCCGCCCGAAGGCGGCCTTTCAGGAGAGAAGACCATGAGTGCAGTGAGTTTCGAACTGGTTGCGGAGCCGCGCAACGACACGGGGAAGGGTGCGAGCCGCCGCCTGCGTCGTGCGGGCCGGGTTCCGGCCATCCTCTACGGGGGCGGCCAGGAGCCCCAGTCGCTTTCGCTTGATCACAATCTGCTGCTGCAGCAGCTCGATCACGAGGCGTTCTATTCCCACATCCTGAACGTGCAGGTGGGCGGCCAGACCCAAAGGGCCGTGCTGCGCGATCTGCAGCGCCACTCCACCAAGTCCACTGTGGTGGTGCATGTGGATCTGCAGCGGGTCAGCGAGACCGAAGCGATCAACGTCCATGTGCCTTTACACTTCATCGGCGAGGACGTGGCGCCGGGGGTCAAGCAGGGCGGCGGAATCGTCAGCCACGAGACCATCGAAGTGGAAGTGAGCTGCCTGCCCAAGGACCTGCCGGAATTCATCGAGGTGGACGTCTCCACTATGAACGCCGGCGACGCGGTGCACCTGTCCGATCTCAAGGTGCCTGCCGGCGTGACCCTGGTGGAGCTGTCCCGCGGTGCCGAGCACGATCTGCCGGTGGTCTCCATCCAGCTGCGCCGCGGCGCCGTCGAGGAAGAGGCCGAGGGCGAAGCCGGCGAGGGTGGCGAGGAATCCGGCGCTTCCTGATCGGTTGCGGCTGATTCGGTCCGATGACGGCCATTGCGCTCATCGTCGGGCTCGGCAATCCCGGTCCCGAATACCAGCTGACCCGGCACAACGCCGGGTTCTGGTTCGTGGACGAGCTGGCGGTTCGCGAGGGGGGCGCCTGGAAGCGTGAAGCGCGCTTCCATGGCGAGCTCGCCCGCTGCCGGCTGGACGGCCACGACGTCAGGCTGTTCAAGCCGACCACCTACATGAACCTCAGCGGCCAGGCAGTGGCTGCCCTGGCCGGTTTCTTCCGCATTGCCCCCGAACAGATGCTGGTGGTCCACGACGATCTGGATCTGCCGCCGGGCACCGTGCGCCTCAAGCGCGGCGGCGGTCACGGCGGCCACAACGGCTTGCGCGATCTCATCGGCCGGCTGGGCAGCCGGGATTTTCTGCGTCTGCGACTCGGTATCGGGCATCCCGGCCATCGCGAGGGTGTGGTCAACTACGTGCTGCAGCGCCCCTCCCGGGACGACGTCGACGCCATCGAGTCGGCCATCGTCGAAGGTATCGAGGCGCTGCCGCTGGTGCTGGCGGGCGAGCTGGAGCGGGCCATGCACCGCCTGCACAGCCGTTGACAGGCTGCGTAAGGCCTACGGTGCCGGCAGCAGCCGTGCATTTCTCTTTTCCCGTAATCAGCGGCCGCCCGCCGGCCATTTCACGGATGCGATTTTCCTATGGGCTTTAAATGCGGCATCGTCGGACTTCCCAATGTCGGCAAGTCCACTCTCTTCAATGCGCTGACCCGGGCCGGGATACAGGCGGAGAACTATCCGTTCTGCACCATCGAGCCCAATGTCGGGGTGGTGCCGGTGCCCGATCCCCGGCTGGACAGGCTCGCCGGGATCGTCAAGCCCCAGAAGGTACTGCCCACCACCATGGAGTTCGTGGACATCGCCGGACTGGTGGCCGGTGCCTCCAAGGGCGAGGGCCTGGGCAATCAGTTTCTGGCCAACATCCGCGAGACGGACGCCATTGCCCACGTGGTGCGCTGCTTCGAGGATGGCAATGTCGTGCATGTCGCCGGGCAGGTGGACCCCCGTTCGGACATCGAGGTCATCAACACCGAGCTGGCGCTCGCTGACCTGGAATCGGTGGACAAGGCTCTGCAGCGGGCCGTGCGCAACGCCAAGTCGGGAGACAAGGCTGCCATCGCCCGCCAGCATGTGCTGGAGCGGGTCAGGGACCACCTCGACAGCGGCGCGCCGGTCCGTGCAATGGGGCTGACCGAAGACGAGTCGCTGCTGGTGCGCGACCTGTTTCTGCTGACTTCCAAGCCGACCCTGTACATTGCCAACGTGGCCGAGGACGGCTTCGAGAACAATCCCTACCTGGATCAGGTGCGTGAGGTGGCCGCTGCCGAAGGCGCGGCAGTGGTGGCCGTCTGCGCGTCCATCGAAGCCGAACTGGTGGACCTGGATGACGCCGACCGGGAAGAGTTCATGCAGGAGATGGGGCTGGAGGAACCGGGTCTGAACCGGGTCATCCGCGCCGGCTACAAGCTGCTGGGCCTGGAGACCTACTTCACCGCCGGACCCAAGGAAGTGCGCGCCTGGACCATTCCCATCGGCGCCACCGCCCCCAAAGCCGCCGCCGTCATCCACACGGATTTCGAGCGCGGCTTCATCCGCGCCGAGGTCATCGCCTACGACGATTTCGTGAAATACGGCGGCGAGCATGGTGCCAAGGAAGCCGGCAAGCTGCGCCTGGAAGGCAAGGAGTACATCGTCCAGGACGGCGACGTGATGCATTTCCGCTTCAACGTCTGACCATACGCCTGGGCGAGATAGCGTCGGGGCACCGGTCGAGCCATCGACGGGGCCCGGTGCGGGCAAAGCCGTGTACTAAGCGTACCTTCGTTGCGTGCCGAAATCCGGCGCCGGGGCCTGGCGGTCTATCTGATCGGCGATAACCTCGACACTCTGTCCGGAGCAGTCGATAGAGCAGTCCGTAAGGCGGGTGAATAAAGCATCAAGCTCGTAGTACCTCTGCAAGACATATCGCCGTCCGGCCTGGGAACGGGATTCGCCGGTCGCGGTTGGTCTCAGCAGCCGCGCTCTCAACTGGGACTTCGAGGCCCGCAGGTACATGAAGCACCACGCCTGTAGCAGGTCGCGATACTTTTCGGTGTGTTTTGCCCACGTCAAGGCACGGAGCATCTTCTCGTGGGCACTCAGCGCGACGATCCGGTCCGTCGCAAGTCGTCGACCCAGCCAGGCGAGCGTCTTATCAAGCGGGATCGAGTCCAGATCAGTGAACTCGCAATCCATGTCGGCTGAGTCAGCGATACCGAGGGTTCTCAGGCACGACGACTTGCCAACGCCTGAGTGACCTATCAAGACCAGTGGTCGAAAGCCATCTATCACTATCTTCTCCGTGGGATTCGCGTTGCTGATGGCTTTTTGATGCCGGGTTCGCGACGAAGTTCATGTTTGCTTTCGCTCGGCCTCTCGCCGACGTCGCCGCCTGCCGGGGGCAGAAGGCGCACCCTGTCCGGTTCCGGTAACCTCCTGCTCCCGCAAGCCGTCGGCCGTCAAAGACGGACGTTCTCATAATCCTAACCGTCACCGGCGCGTCACCCCCCGGGGCATTGGAACGATCGCCCGGTTCCGACGTCTTCGCTTGAGGTGGCCGGTCCCGGTCGCAGCCTGGGGCGCCGGGACCGAGCCGGACGGGGGACGACGCCCGAAGAAAGACCTCGGCGTGGCGCCGCGCCGTTCCAGGCTGAGCGCAGGAGCGGCTCGTTACATCGGTTTCAGACGTTGTCTGCGCACGGGGCGGCGCATCAGGTCGTTCCATGGCAGTGGCGTGCGGTGCATGAGCATGGCCGTCACCTCGTGTGCCGTGGGTGTACCGAACAGGAAGCCCTGTACCGCATCACAACCGCGTTCGCGCAGAAAGTCCAGCTGCTCGGCAGTCTCCACCCCTTCAGCCACCACTTTGACATTCAGGCTGTGGGACATGGCGATCATCGCGGACACCAGTGCGGCGTCGTCGCGACTGTCCGGCAAGTGGCGGATGAACTCCCGGTCGATCTTCAGAATATCCGCGGGGAACCGCTTCAGGTAGGCGAACGAGGAGTAGCCGGTGCCGAAGTCGTCGATGGCGATCTTCACGCCGAGGCGCCGCAATTCCTGCAGGCTTTCGCCGATGACCGCCTGATTTTCCATCAGCGTGTTCTCGGTGATCTCGACCACCAATTGTGCCGGCGCGATGCATTCCAGGCTCAGGGTCTCCGAGATGAGTCCCAGTACCCCGTCTCCGACGAAACACCGTGGCGAGAAATTGACCGCTACGCTCAGGCTGTCCAGCCCGGCGGCGCGCAAGGCGCCGCTGTGGGTGCAGGCCTCCTGCAGGATCCAGCGGGTGATCGGCACGATCAGGCCGCTTTCCTCCAGCACCGGAATGAACTCGTCCGGTTCCAGGATGCCCTTGTCCGGGTGGCGCCAGCGCAGCAGGGTTTCGACGCCCTGGATGCGGCCATCGTCCAGGGCGATGACGGGCTGGTAGTAGAGGGTGAATTCGTTGCGGTCGATGGCCCGGCGCAGCTCGGTTTCCAGGTTCATCCGCGCTGTGATGCGACTGGTCATGTCCCTGGAGTAGAAGACGTATCGATTGCGCCCCAGTTCCTTGGCGCGGTACATGGCGGTGTCCGCCGCCTTGATCAACTGGTCCATGTCGGATTCGTCCATCGGATACAGGACGATCCCGATGGAAGCGCCTACGAACAACTCGGTGCCGCCAAGAACAAACGGCCTCTTGAGCGCGGCCAGTATCTTTTCCGCCACGGTAGCCGCCTGTTGGACGTGAAGAATCTCGTCGAGGATGATGGCGAACTCGTCACCGCCCACATGGGCCACGGTGTCCGATTCCCGCACGCTCTCCTGCAGTCGTTCGGCCACCTCCTCCAGCAGACGGTCTCCCATTTCGTGTCCGAGGCTGTCGTTGACGTTCTTGAAGTGATCAAGATCCAGGAACAGCAGGGCGATGAGGTGTCCCACCCGGTGGGCATGGGCGGCAGCACGGCTGAGCCGGTCCCGGAACAGGTTGCGGTTGGGCAGGTCGGTCAGCGGGTTGTGAAATGCAAGATGATAGAGGCGCTCCTGGGCCAGCATCTGTTCGGTGATGTCCTTGCCGGTGGAGACGTAGTGGGTGGTGAGCCCGTTGCGATCCTTCAAAGGCGTGATGGTCTTCTGCTCGTAGTACAGCGTGCCGTCTTTGGTACGGTTGGTGACCACGTCCTGGTAGGAATCTCCGGCCAGAATGGTTTTCCACATGCGCTGGTAAAAGGCTCGATCGTGCTCGCCGGACTTGAGCAGGCGAGGATCCTTTCCGACGGCCTCGTCAGCACCGTAGCCGGTAATGTGCTCGAAGCTGGGATTGACGTATTCGATCACGCTGCGACGATCGGTGATGTAGACGATGTCGCTGGTCTGTTCCACCACACTGGACAGCCGGCTGATCAGGTTGCGGGAGCGTTCGCCGGCCGCCCGCAGTCGGGCGATCTGTGTGCTGGCGACGGCCCACAGGCCCATCAGAACCAGATACAGCACCAGGCCGGTTTCGGCGCGGCGACGGCTGGCGCCGGCGAACGCGTTGGACTCGAGGAAGGAAATCACTTTCCAGAACTTCTGCTCGGCGGGCCCCGCCACGGCGCCCCCGTCGGCGCCCTCCAGATAGGCGGCGACTTCCTGCAACGGATAGATGGTGACGAAGGTGAACAGCCCCAGGGGCTCCAGTAACTGCCCCGAGTCGCGGGCGCTCATCTCGTTCCATACCCGCGGGTACACATGCGGAAAGCGTTTGCCGTCCGCGAACATGAAGCCCCAATCCAGAGCCGGGTCCGGTCCGTAGAGCCAATAGCCGCGGTTGTCGACGAGCATCCCTTTCGCGACGCCCGTGTCCAGACTGGAACGCAGATTGCCGATCAGCCTGGCGCCCAGATAGTTCAGTACCAGTACGCCCTGTTGGCGGCCTTCGTTGTCGACCACCGGAGTGGCGAACCGAATCACGGGCTTGAAGGGGGTTTCCACATGCCCGTGCTCCACGTTCAGATCCAGAGCGGACACATAGATACCGCCGGCGGTCAACTGGCGGGCGTCGCGGAAGTAATAGCGACCGGATTTGTCCTGCAGGCGCACGTCCGGAACGGCGGCCGGTCTGCCGCCGTTCCAATCGACCCGCACCACCTCCCGGCCACCGGCATCCAGATAACGCACCTGGTCGTAGACATGCTTGTTGCGGGCAAAACCGATGAAGTCCTGGGCCACGGTGGCGCGCAGGCCCGGATCCCCGGGGCGGGCGGCCAGCGCCCGCAGATCGTGACCGTCCGCCAGCACCTGCAGGTCGGATACGACGGCATCGAAGTCCCGGGTGACAGAACGCCGGGCCTGCTCCACGGACGTCTGTGCCCGCAGCAAGGCCTTCTCCCGCTCGCTGGCAAAGTCCTGATAGTGAAAGGTGGCGAAGACAATGCCGAGGACGCCAGCCACCGGTAGGAAGAACCCCATGAACTGGCGCCGGAACCCGGGACCGGCGCCCACCGAAGACAAGGACATTGACCTGCTACCCCGATCTGTGGGTGTCTCAGTTTACATTTAATTCACGGAATCAGTATATCCGGTTGCCGTCCCAAAAGGCACAGCGGGATTGCGGGTTGTCCGCTACGGCTGTGTCCCCAGAGCGCCTTGACAGCAACTCCCCAGCCCCTCAAAATTTGCGGCTTGCCATACGCGGCACCCCTTCGCGGCTACGTAGCTCAGTTGGTCAGAGCGCGGCACTCATAATGCTGAGGTCGGTGGTTCAAGTCCACCCGTAGCCACCATTTTCCATCCCAATTTCAGACCCTTATTTCGTCATTGTGGTTCCGGCCGGCGGCGCCTGCGCTGGCGTTCCGGCGTCGCGTTGACTGTAATCCGTATAGCGGCCCGCCATTAGCGGGTCAGGGGCACTGTCCCACGTGCCGCCCTGTACGGCGCTTCGGCCTATCGGCCGGGTGGTTGGAGCCGCGCCCGGGCGGGAGAGGCACCCGCTCCCTTTTTGGCCTGCGGGTGACTGTCGCGGCCTGTTGGTGTCGCCGGGCGAGGGTTCGGCACGATCGTGCTTCTTCCGGATTGGAGGCAGAGACATGAGCGACCTCACCGAGACCGAAATCCGCGTACTGCACGAGGCGCTCGACGACGAATACCGCGCCTGGGCGACCTACGATCAGGTGATTTCCGATTTCGGCGAGGTGCCGCCGTTCAGCAACATCCGGGGTGCCGAGGCGCGCCACATCCAGGCGCTGTGCACGCTGTTTGCACGCTACGGGCTGGCGGTGCCTGAGAACACCTGGCCGGGAAAAGTCGCACGT
>DATFML010000041.1:0-6239 GCA_035266965.1 Gammaproteobacteria bacterium | reverse complement strand
CGGTAGTGGTGGCGGAAGCATTGATGGTGCGCACCGCCCGCACATTGATGCCCGGATTGTCGACAGGGCCGCCGGCGAACAGGAACTGGCCCCGTTGGATGGTCAGGTCCTGACCGTAGGCGCGGTAGGTGCCCTTGTTGATGGAAACCTGACCGCGGCCGGTGGTCACCGATCCCGGCTTGTCGGTCACTTCCAGATCGCCGCTCAGCTTTCCGGTCAGACCGAAGCCCTTGAAGTCCACCTTGTCACCCAGAATGAGCCGTACCTGGGTAGACACCTGCATGGGAGGCGCCTTGTGCACGGCTTTGCCGTTGGCGCCCACGATCACCACGTCCGGGGACACGTTCACGGTGCCGGAGGCGAGCTGGGTGGGATGAATATGAGCCTCGGGCACCGTCACCTTGCCTTTGATATCCAGGTGATCGGGACGCACATGCAGGGTGAGATCGGGCGACACCCATAACTGGGCGTCGCTCATGTCGGCCGCTTCGAAATCCTTGCCCACCAGGTGCAGCCGGGCATGCCATTGCTTGGCGCTGGCGATGTCGCCGCTGCCGTCGATTTTCACCGTGCCCCTGCCGGAGGTGGCCTGGCCATGGAATTGCACCCGGCCGTCGGGGGCGGCGTTGGCGGTCAGGGACACCTTTCGCACCTTGACCCCCAGGGCCAGCATGTCGAACGCCCCGTCTTTCAACTCGGCGGTGCCGCGCAATTGGGGTTTGGCGACGGTGCCGCCCAGCTTGATGTTCACATCGATGGCGCCCGCCGGCGCACCGATGCCGGTCCCGAGCGCCGCCAGCAGGCCCAGCTTGTCGATATGGGCATGGACCGTACCGTGCATCGGCTGGCTGCGAAGCGCGGACTCGCTGGTGCCGAAGCCCGGAGCATGCAGGTCCAGATCGATGCGATCGGTACCCTGCAGACGGAAGGCGCCGCTGGCGTCCAGCCCTTTGCTGTCGATGCGGGCCTGCAGCTTGCCGCCGCCGTAGTCCACGGGAATCTCTTTGCCGTTGGACGCCCGATAGCGCACGCTGCCCGGCGACAGCGACAGCGTCATGTCGGCCTGCAACGGCTTGCCCACCGGGCGGGTGGCCTGCAATCGGGCGCTGGCGGTGCCCTTGACCTGTATGGCCGCCGGCAGGGTACTGGCCAACTCATCCACCGGCAACTTGTCGACCGCGACTTTGGCCGTCCATTGCTTCCCCACCACCTGATCGGCATCCAGGCAAAGGCGGGCATCGCCGTTCTTCCAGCAGGCGCTCTTGATGTCGCGACGGTGCGTGTCGGCATGCAGCGCAACCGGGTTGACCAGCGTCCAGTCACCGATACCCGCCAGCTTCAGATGCGCCTCGCTGAGGTTGCCTGTCCAGACCTTGTTCTGCAGCTTGCCGCTGAGCCGCACGTCCAGCACATTGTCGGCGCCCTTGGCGCTGAGGCTCAACCGCTGACTGCCCTCGCTGCCGTCGGCCTTCATGGTGGCGGTGGCGAAGTGGCGGTCGTAGACCTTCAGGCCCTCGGCCTGCAGGCTGACAGTGCTGCGCTGGGTGGGGTCCAGGCTGGCGTCGACATCGGCATTGAGCTTGTCCGCCTGCACCGACGCGCCCACCAGGTGGGCGCCGTTGACCTTGGCCGCAAGGCGCGGCGTCTTGCGCGGCCCGTTCACGGTGCCTTCGCCGGACAGGCTCCCATGCCAGCCGGGCATGAGGCTGTTCAGTTGCGGCGCCTGCAGGCGCCAGTGCAGCGCCACCTGCCCGGCCACCTTGCCCTGGGCACTGAACTGCGCCTTGCCCGACCGGATCTGCAGTTGCTTCACGTCCAGCGCCTTGCCGGCCAGCGCGATGTGGGCCGCACCGTTCAACGGATAGCCGCGCAGCTTGCCGCGCAGATCCGACAGCACGGCTTCACCATGGACCCCGTCCGGGTGGATCTGCCCGTGGGTCTGAAGATGGGCGGCCACCTCGCCGGGCCAGTCCGGCCACTGGCCGGCGGGGTCGATACCCTTGGCGGCAAGATTCAGCTTCCAGGCAGGCTTGGGCTTCCAGGCCAGCATGCCCGACCCGTCGATGCTGCCCTTGAGCAGCTTTCCGTGAACGCTGGCGATATCGAAATGCTGTTGGTCGCCTTTGCCCTGGGCCTGCCACTGACCGGCGGGGATGTCCTTGCCCTGCAGGCTGGCGGCCGCACTGAGATGGTAAGCGGCGAGGGTCCCCTTCAGATCGGCATGGCCTGCGGCGCTGGCGAAGGTGGGCTTGCCCTGCAGGGGCCAGGCCAGCCGTTTCCAGCCGGCATGCAGGTCGAAACCGCGGGTCGCTTCCGTGACCTCCCCGTTCACGTCCACAGAGGCACCCTGCCTGGGCAACTTCGCCGACAGCCGGGCGATCCTGATGACGCCGCCGGGTGCACGGGCCAGGCGGGCGGACAGGTGAACGGGATAGAGCACCTTTGCATCGGCGTCGGTGTACAGGCTGCCGTCGATGGAGACATCGGACAGCGTGCCGTGACCTTCCAGCTTGGCGGCCAGGCGGGACTTGCCCCAGCGCGGCTCGACCTTGGCCAGCTGGAACGGCGGGACGGTAACGGTGAGTTGCCAGCGGGGGGCTTTCAGCGGCTGCTCGACCGTCCCTTTCATTTGAACGGCAGTGGGCTCAGTGACGTTCTGGCTGACATGCAGCCGGCTGAAGTCGCCCCACAGGGTGCCTTTGCCGGCGGCTTTCGGGAGATTGGTCAGGCGGGCCTGCCAGCCGAAGTCCAGGGCGGTCTGCACCTTCGCAGCCAGCCCCACCGTGCCGCTCACATGGGCGGAAACGGTGGGCAGCGTCACTGCCAGCCGGCGTATGTTGAGATGGTCCTTGCGCAGGATGCCCCGTAGTACGAGCTGTTTGATGTCCAGGGGCTTGGACCCGGCGCGCACCACCGTGATGTCGCTGAGCCGACCGTCCACCAGGCGCACCGCCAGCGGCGGGGCGGGCAACGTCGAAGAGGATTTGGATGACTTGGCGGAGGCCGCCTCGGTAAGCCGGCCGCCGTCCACGTGCAGCACATCGATGCGCACCGTACCGGCGAACAGGGCCAGAGGGGACCAGTCGAACCGCACCCGCTTGAAGCGGGCGGAGGTGCCGTCGTGATGGTAGTCCACGCCCTCCAGGGTCAGGGGTCCCACCAGGCGCCCTTCGGCATGGTCGATATGGAGCTCGCCGGCCATGTGCCGTTCCACCAGGGCCAGGGTCCAGCGCATACCCGCATGGGTGTCCAGCAACACCCAGGCTCCCGCCACCAGCACGAGCAGCACGACAACGGGAATCCCCAACAGCCAGCGGGTGCGTCGTTTCATAGGTCCGGACCGATGCTGATATCCAGGCGCACGGGGTGGCCGGGCTCGCTCAGGGCGGTGGCCACGTCCACCCGTACCATGCCCACCGGCGAGCGCCAGCGTACGCCCACGCCGGCGCCGCGATGCAGGTGGGTGGGGAAGGTATCGAAGGCGTTGCCGGCGTCATAGAACACCGCCGCCCCCCACCGGCCGACGATGTGGCGGTCGTATTCCACGCTGCCGGTCATCAGGTACTGGCCGCCCACCACGGCACCGGAGGAATCGGTGGGTCCCAGACTGTTGTAGGCATAGCCGCGCACGCTGTGGGTGCCGCCCGCGAAGAAGCGCAGGGACACCGGCAGCACGTTGAAATCGGGCACATGGATGGCGCCGACTTCACCCCGGACAATGAAGCGGTTGTTGACCCCCAGGGAGCGGATGACCTTGGCGCCGAGGTCGGCGCGCACGAAGCTGGTGTCCGAAGCCACACCCCTGAGGGCACCGCGCAGGTCCAGGGTGACCCGGCTGCCGTGGTGGGTGTAGATGCGGTCATCTGCGTTGATGCGGGTCCAGTTGTAGCCGGGAATGAGCAGCCGGCTCACGCCCGAGGTGTTGCCGACACTGAATGTTTCGTTCTGGTAGTTCAGGGACAGGGTCTGCTGAACCGTGCCATGGGTGACCAGTCGGCTGACACCGATCGTCCGGGTCTTGCTCACCTGATCGTTCACCGTCTGGTTGCGCACGGCCGCCGTGAAGTCCAGCTGGTCGGTGGCCGGATGGGCGAGGGGAATGATGTAGCGCACACTCGCTTCCCGGTAGATGCGTGAGATGCGGTAGTGGGCCTGCATCTTGTGCCCGTAGCGGTTGAGGCGCCGCTCCTCCCAACCCACGCTGGCGCGCGGACCGGTGTCCGTGCCGTAACCCAGACCCAGGGTGTATTTCTGGGGCTTGCGGGGTTGCAGCTGGACCTGGATGGGCACTTCCTGGTTCCTGGCCTGATCCTGCCGGGGCTGGATGTTCACACTCTGGAAATAGTCGCTGTTCTGCAGCCCCTGCTGCAGGGCCAGCAGCTTGGCGCTGGAGTAGTGGTCGCCGGTGGAAAAGGGGACATAGCGGTGCAGGAACTTCGGGCTCAGCTTCGAGCCGGAGAAGCTGACCTGCCCGAACCGGTAGCGCGGACCGGTGTTCAGGGTCAGCAGCAGCGTGGCCTGATAGGTCTGCAGGTTCAGGCGCAGCTCATGCTCGCTGAAACGGGCATCCAGGTAGCCCAGGGACAGCGCCCGCTGCTGCAGTGCCCCCTTGGCCTGCTCATATCGGGGTTGGTCGAGGGCGTCGCCCTTGTGAATGGGGAAACTCCGGACGGCCTTCTGCAATGCCCCATCGTTGCGGCCGGGACCGGTAAGCTTCACATCCACCGTGGTGACGGGAATGGGCTGGCCGGGCTCCACGTGATAGGTGACGGTCCACTGCTCCTTCCCGGGCTTGAGGTCGGTCCGGACCTGGGCCCGGTAGTAACCGAAGGGCTCCAGGGCCTTGCGGATCTGGGCGGGCGCCTGGGCGTTGAGATAACGGATGCGGCCGGGCGTGAGGTCCTTCTGTCCCTGGACCTGGGCGATGGCGAGCATGGCCAGCACGTTGGCCTTGGGCTTGTCCGAGACGCCATCCACCTGCACGGTGACCGATGCCCCGTAGGCCAGCGGCGGGGCCAGCAAAGCCACCAGGCATATCCATCGGTACAGCCTGCGCATCGAGCCTCCAATTCGTTTCCCTGCGGCGGCCGGTACGGAACCGGAGCGCCCATGCAGCGCAGGACATGGACCGTCGGACAGCGCCGTGGCAAAGACCGGGAACCTGCGCCAATGGGCCGCTCACCGGCCGTTGCCGACCCTGCTGCGGCGCCCATCGGCTCCCTGTAGACTGCCCGTCTCGCAGGAACCGCGCCCGGCCTGAACGACCGACCTGCATTTGAGATAGGTTTTACAATAGCCGGGGCGGGCTCTGCCATTGTAGCGCCCTGATTGGCCCTCAACACCCGTAACGACATCGAGGTGTCCCGTGACGGAAGCTATCGAAAATACCCGCCGGGTCCGCTCGTTCGTGCGCCGGGAAGGGCGCATGACCCCGGGCCAGCGCGCCGCCCTGGCGCGCCTCTGGCCCCGCTTCGGCGTCGATCCCGAGGGCCTCCTGGATCTGGACGCGCTGTTCGGCCGACGGGTTCCGCGCACCCTTGAGATCGGCTTCGGCAACGGGGCGTCCCTGCTGGCCATGGCCCGGGCCGAGCCCGGGCACGATTTTCTGGGCATCGAAGTGCATCGCCCGGGCGTGGGACGGCTGCTGCGGGAGCTGGACGCCCACGGGCTCACCAACGTGCGGGTGATCGCCGAGGACGCTACCGAGGTGCTGGAGCACCATCTGCCCGATGAGTCGCTGGATCGGGTGCTGCTGCTTTTCCCGGACCCCTGGCCCAAGAAGCGCCACCACAAGCGACGCATCGTGCAGCCGACGTTCGCCACCCTGGTGCGGCGCAAGCTGAGACCGGGCGGGCGCTTTCACATGGCCACCGACTGGGAGGACTACGCCGCCCACATGCTGGAGGTCATGGAACAGGTGCCGGGCCTGCGCAACGTGGCCGGCCCGGGCAACTACGCGGACCGGCCCGATTACCGGATCGTAACCCACTTCGAAGCCCGCGGGACGCGGTTGGGGCATCGGGTGTGGGATCTGGTGTATGAGCGGGTGGGGATGGCGGAGGACGATTGAGCGGTACTCCCGGCTCCAGGCCATAGGGTTGGACGATGCGATACCCCGCATTGCCCGCTGACGGGAGCTTTCCTGCTGATTAGGTGAAGACCTGTCGGTCTTTGTTTTTAATTTTGGTGCGGGCTTTCGCGCCCGCGCGGCGAGGTCCTTTCTCTTGCGCGGCCAAGAG
>DATFML010000040.1:0-3941 GCA_035266965.1 Gammaproteobacteria bacterium | reverse complement strand
CTCGCACACGAACAGCACCGGCAGGCGCCACAGGGCGGCCATGTTCAGCGACTCGTGAAACGTGCCCTGGTTCACGGCTCCGTCCCCGAAGAAGCACACCACCGCCTCCGGCAACTCGCGCATGGCAATGGCGTAGGCGACGCCCAAGGCCACCGGGTAGGTTTCGCCCACGATGGCGTAGCCCCCCATGAACCGGCGCTGACGATCGAACAGGTGCATGGAGCCGCCCATGCCTCCACAGACACCGTCGGTACGCCCGAACAGCTCCGCCATGACCTGTCCCGGCGGGACGCCGCGCACCAGCGCGTGCACATGCTCCCGGTAGGTGCTGACGATGTAGTCCGAGGGCTCCACCGCCCGGATCACTCCCACCGCCACCGCTTCCTCGCCCGGATACAGATGCAGAAAACCGGCAATATTGCCCTTGCTGTATTCTTCCGCCGCCCGTTCCTCGAAGGCGCGGGCCAGCAGCATGTCGCGCAGAAAGCTGTGCAGGGTCTCCCGTTCCATGATCAACTCCCCTCGGGAAGAAACTCGTCCAGAGCCTCGAACAGCGGCACCATATACATCAGTGCGGGCCCGCCGTGCATGATCACCGCCTGAAAGCCCGCCTCCACCAGCTGGTCACGGCTCGCGCCCAGATTGGCCGCGTGCCTGACGTGCAGGGCGATGCACCACTCGCACTGGGCCGCCACCGCCAGAGCCACGTTGATCAGCTCCTTTTGCCGGGCGTCGAGTGCCGGTCCCTCCTCGGCCTTGCTCATGAAGTTGAGAAACGATTCGATCTCGGTCGGATAATCGGCCTTCAGGCGCTGAGTGAGCTGCGCCACTTCCTCGATCTTGTCATGCATGCGTGCCATTTGTGATCCCTCGAACGCCCTGTCTTCCTGTCTTCAACCCTCGCTCCGCCGGCCGGGTCGGTCCAGGGAGCGCTCCACTTCCAGCACATGGCGGGTGGTCTTCAGCACCGTATCCGGATTCAGGCTCATGGAATCGATGCCGATGCGCACCAGATACTCGGCCATTTCCGGATAGTCCGACGGCGCCTGTCCGCAGATACCCGAGTGACGGCCATTACGCCGGGCGCCTTCCACCGTGAGCCGGATCATCTCCTTGACTCCCGGGTCGCGTTCGTCGAAATCGAAAGCCACGATCTGGGAATCCCGATCCACGCCCAAGGTCAGCTGGGTCAGGTCGTTGGAGCCGATGGAGAAGCCGTCGAACAGCGCCGCGAAGGCGTCGATCTGAATCACGTTGTTGGGTATCTCGCACATCACGTAGATCTGCAGATCATTGTCGCCGCGCTTCAGACCGTGTTCGGCCATGGCCTGCAGAACCTGCTCGCCCTCCTCCACCCGCCGGCAGAAGGGGATCATCAGCCGCACGTTGGTCAATCCCATGACGTCCCGCACCCGCTTCATGGCGGCGCATTCCAGGGCGAACCCTTCCGCATAGGCCGGATGGGTGTAGCGCGATGCGCCCCGGAAGCCGAGCATCGGGTTGTCCTCTTCCGGTTCGAAGGCGCGTCCGCCCAGCAGGCTGGCGTATTCGTTGGTCTTGAAGTCCGACATGCGCACCACCACCGCCTTGGGATGGAACGCCGCCGCGATGGTGCCCACGCCCTCGGACAGGCGCTGCACGAAGAAATCCGACGGACTGTCGTAGTTGCGGGTCAGCGCTTCGATCTCCCGGCGCTCGGCCGCGTCCTGTATCTTCTCCGGATGGAGCAGTGCCATGGGGTGGGCTTTGATGTACTGATTGATGATGAATTCCATGCGCGCCAGGCCCACCCCGTCATTGGGCAGAAAGCTGGTCTTGAAGGCCAACTCCGGGTTGCCCAGGTTGATCATGATGCGGGTGGCAGGCTGCGGCAGATTGCTGAGATCGGTGGTCTCCACCTCGAAGGGCACTTCGCCTTCGTACACTTTGCCCACGTCGCCTTCGGCGCAGGACACGGTCACCGAAGCCCCGTCTTTCAATCCCTCCGTGGCGCCGTCGGCCCCCACCACCGCCGGGATGCCCAGTTCCCGGGCGACGATGGCGGCATGGCAGGTACGCCCGCCCCGGTCTGTGACAATAGCCGCTGCCGTCTTCATGACCGGCTCCCAGTCCGGGGTGGTGGTGTCCGCCACCAGCACTTCGCCCGGCTTGAATTCGGACAGGTGCTCGGCGTCGACGATCACCCGCGCGCGCCCGGAGGCGATCTTGCTGCCCACGGACCGCCCGGTGACCAGTACCGTGCCCGTACCCTTCAGGACATAATCCTCCAGTTGGCCCACCTTGCGCTGGGACACCACGGTTTCGGGCCGCGCCTGGATCATGTAAAGCTTGCCGTCCACGCCGTCCTTGGCCCACTCCATGTCCATGGGCATGGGATGGCCGGCCTGCTCGCTGTAGTGATCCTCCACCTTGATGGCGAAATCGGCCAACTCCAACACTTCGTCATCATCTATACAGAAGCGCTGACGATCCTCGTCGGGGGCGGGCACATTGCGGGTGGTCTGGGCCCCGCCCTTCTCGGCATAGATCATCTTGATCCCCTTGTCCCCCAGTGCGCGCCTCAGCACCGCCCGGTGACCCTCACGGAAGGTGGGCTTGTGCACGTAGAACTCGTCGGGACTGACCGCGCCCTGCACGACGTTTTCCCCCAGTCCGTAGGCGCCGGTGATGAACACCGCGTCCCGGAAGCCGCTTTCAGTGTCCAGGGAGAACATCACCCCGCTGGCGGCCAGGTCCGATCGCACCATTTTCATGATGCCCACCGACAGGAACACCTTGAAATGATCGAACCCCTGGTCCATGCGGTAGGAAATTGCCCGGTCCGTGAACAGGGACGCGAAACAGCGCCGACAGGCATCCAGCAGCGCCTCATCACCCTGCACATTCAGATAGGTGTCGTGCTGGCCGGCGAAGCTGGCGGTGGGAAGATCCTCCGCCGTGGCGGAGCTGCGTACGGCCACGCTGAGCTCCGCGCCGTATTCCTGCTGCAGCTTGTGATAGGCTTCCAACACCTCGGCCTGCAGGCTCTCGGACAGCGCCGCCGAGTAGACCACCTCCCGCGCTTCCCGCGCCCGTCGTGCCAGCTCGCGGACATCGGTCTTGTCCACGTCGTCCAGCAGCTCATGGAGCCGGTCCCAGGCGCCGGCGGCCGTCAGCATGTCCTGATAGGCGGCGGCGGTAATCGCAAAGCCGTTGGGAACCCGGATACCTTTGGGCACCAGGGCGCGGTACATTTCCCCCAGGGAGGCGTTCTTGCCACCGACCAGGGCCACGTCGCCCACGCCCAGCTCGCCGAACCAGCGTATATAGGATTGAGTGTCTGCGCTCACGTCTGTCTCTCCGCTCCTGCTTTACCCCGGACCACCGTCCGTGGGGTCCGTTGTGTCCGTATGCCCCTCTGCACGCGCCGTTGGCGGCCCAGGGGGACCCCGGTACCGTTGTATCCTTCAATCGTCACTTGCCGGCCTCTATCGGGGGGAGTGCGAGCACAGGCACATGGGCCATGCGCAACGTCACTTCAGCCACACTGCCCAGCATCAGACGACTGAACCCCTTGCGCCCATGGGTGCCGATGACGATCAGGTCCGCACCGGTGGTCTGCGCTTCGGTGGCGATCACTTCGCCCACATGGCGTTGACGGGCATCCACCAGGGCCGTCTCGGCGTTGACTCCGGCGGCCTTGGCCTGCTCGGCCGCCTGGTCCAGAATGCGCCGTCCCTCCTCGGTGAGACCGGCCACCACCGTGTTCATATCCACCCAGGCCAGCTCGCCCCAGTCGCTCACCCGCGGTGCGACCACGTTCACGATCCGCAGTCCGGCCTGTTGCTCGACGGCCAGCGCGATGGCATGGGTGATGGCACGGCCGGCGGTTTCACTGCCATCCGCGGCCACCAGAATGTGCTTGTACATTGTCGTTGTCGCTCCCGTCAGGTCATTCCTGT
>DATFML010000039.1:0-11842 GCA_035266965.1 Gammaproteobacteria bacterium | reverse complement strand
GTCTTATGCGGGCCCATTTGGGCGAATACGAGAAGGTGGAGACAAAGCTTCGAAGGGTATTGACGTAATTATTCACTAACAATTCGAAGCAGTTTGAGTCAGGGTTCATCTGCGGCGTACCTACCCGCGGCGAGCGCGTGCCGCGTTTCATCGGCGCTCACCTTGAAGTGCGGTGTTGCGGTATCGGGCGCCGGAATAGTTGGGGCGCGCAGGGCAGGGAGTGTGTGATCGTGCTTGCTACAGATAGGCGCCAGCGCTATTATTAGTACGAAGTACTGGTACAAAACGAAATGCACCGTTGCTGTTAAGCGATTGTAATTACATACATAATGTAGTTACACGGAGAATCCCACCCTCTCCGCCATATTTCTCCAAGAAGATGAATAGCCAATTATGGATTTCGCCAATCGGGTTCCATACATATGGAGCCGCCTGCCGCTGTCGGGAGGCGGAAGACAGAACCCGGCCCCAAGGCGAAGGACCGCCGTGCGCCCCCTGTCATAGGGCGGAATCATCGCCACGGTCGCGAATGGCAGAGAACGGACTCGCTGCGGGAGCTTGCATGCTCTGAAGTGGTGGCATCGACTCAGTGCATTCTGCTGGCGAGGTTCGCAAGGATCCAAATCGTGCCGCCGGCCATGAGCGCCAGGATCAGCGCGGAAAACAGCATCAGGTGGAGATCATCCGCCTTCTGCCGGGGCGGATCGATGTGCAGGAAGAAGCGAACGTGCACAATAACCTGAATCAACGCGAACACGCCGATTGCGATGAAGATCCAGAAGGCCGGTATCGCGGACCCGTACACCAGGCCGAAGGGCACGCCGGTCAACAGCAAAGCGAGCCCAAGGCCGTAGATGTAGGAGCGCAGCTCGCGCCGGTAGTCCGCCGCGAGGTCGTCTGAGGGGCGGCCCGCAATGTGATTCCCTCCGGATGAACGGCTCATGTCAGGCCACCCAGATACACGACCGAGAAGATGGCTACCCACACGATGTCGAGGAAGTGCCAGAACAGGCCCAGTCTCAACAACCCGAGCTTGACGCGTCTGTCGACTCCATAGACCGCCATCTGCGCCATCAGGGCGATCATCCAAACGCAGCCGGTGAACACATGCAGCCCGTGCAGTGGAACCAGCCCGAAAAACGCCGAAAGGAAACCGCTGTGGGTGGGTCCGGCACCGTGGTGAAAGATCGAGAGGAAATCGTGCACTTCGAGCCCGAGGAACACCAAGCCAAGTGCAAGGGTGACGCACAGCCACGCAACCAGCGGGCCGCTACGCCTTCCATACTTGAGCGACAGGGACGCCATGCCGTAGGTGAAGCTGCTGAGCAGCAGCGCCAGGGTTTCGACGAATATGCTTCTGATGTCGAACAGCTGCTTCGGCCCGGGTCCGCCGGCCGTAGAATGCAACATGGACGCATAGGTGGCGAACAGCAATCCGAACACGATTGCGTCGCTCATCAGGAACACCCAGAAGCCGAATAGCAGCTCCTCCGCGCCTTCGTGCGCGTCGGGATGCGCGGCACCGAGTCGGAGGCCGGGATGGTAGATGACCTTTTCCGTCACTGTGCGGTCTCCGGTATGGCGTGGGCCGCCAGCCCGGTGTTCGCGGCATCGAGCTCGCGCAGGCGCGATACCGCACGCGTCGAGGCGACCAGGTCGAGCCATCGCATGTGCTCGCGCTCGACGTCGCTTGCCGGGATAACCTTCTCCGTATCACGAGCGAAGCCCCGGACGATGATGGCCGCCACTGCCGCCGCCGTGGCGGCGACCGTGAGCCACCACAGGTACCAGACCAGCCCGAAGCCGATAAGCGCCCCCGCGGCCCCCAGGACAGGCCCGAGGGCGCTGTTCTTCGGTATGGTGATGTCGGCGAACTGTGCGGGGATCTGGTATGCCGCGCCGCTGTCCTTGGCGCGCGTAAAGGCGTCGCGCGCGGTCACCTCAGGCAGCACGGGAAAGTTGTATTCGGGGGGCGGGGAAGGCGTCGCCCATTCCAGGCTGCGCCCGTCCCACGGATCTCCTGCAGGCGCGCCGTAGGCCTGCCGGTTGCGAACGGATATCCACAGCTGGACGAACAGGCTGCCGAGCGCGGCAGCAATGAATACCGCGCCGACCAGCGCGACCCTCATATAGGGGACATAGGCCGGGTTGAAGTAGGCGACCGTCCGGCGTGGGAATCCGAGCAGGCCGACAGCGTAGAGCGGGAAGAAGGCGAGTACGAAGCCGATGATCCAGCACGCAGCCGCGATCATGCCCCAGCGCTCGTCAAGCCGGAAGCCGAAGGCCTTCGGGAACCAGAAGTGATAGGCCGCCAGCATCCCGAACAACAGCCCGGGAATCAGCATATTGTGAAAATGCGCGACCAGGAACAGCGTGTTGTGAACCTGGTAGTCGACGGACGGGTTGGCCAGCACGATACCGGACAAGCCGCCGATGACGAACAGCATCATGAATGCGATCGCATAGATCATCGGCACGGTCAGTCTGACCCTGCCCCGGTACATCGTGAACAGCCAGTCGTAGACCTTCACGCCGGTCGGGATACCGATCAACATCGTGGCAACGCCGAACACGGCGTTGATATCGGCGCTCTGTCCCATGGTGAAAAAGTGATGTACCCAGACCGTGAACGACAGCACGGCGATCGCCATTGTCGCCCATACCAGGGACCGATAGCCGTACAGAACCTTCCCCGAAAAGGTGGAAAATACTTCCGAATACACGCCGAAGGCCGGCAAAATCAGGATATATACCTCGGGATGGCCGA
The DNA here is from genome assembly GCA_035266965.1 of Gammaproteobacteria bacterium. Classification (GTDB taxonomy): domain Bacteria; phylum Pseudomonadota; class Gammaproteobacteria; order DATFLG01; family DATFLG01; genus DATFML01. Next base: position 9,075 of record DATFML010000039.1, on the reverse strand, counting down.
ACAGCCAGAACAGATTGGCGAAATTCATCATGTTGCCGCCTAACCCGTTGGTGAAGAAATGGAATCCGAGATAGCGATCCAGGGCCAACAGAAGGGTCGCGACAGTGAGCGGCGGCATGGCGAAGATCATCAGGATGCTGGTGCACAGCGCCGTCCACGTAAACAGCGGCATCCGAAAGAAGCCCATGCCACAAGTGCGCCGCTTGTAGATGGTGACGGCAAAATTGATGCCGGTCATCATCGATCCGAGTGAGGACAAGGTCAGCGCCCAGATCCAGTAATCGGGTCCGACTCCGGGGTTGAAAGCGGCTTCCGTATAGGGTGGATAGCCGCTCCAGCCGCCGGTCGAGAACTGGCCGATGTCCAGGGAAACCATGACCAAAGCCGCGCCCGCCGCAGTCAGTCCGAGGCTGATGGAGTTCATGACCGGAAACGAAACGTCGCGCGCCCCGATCTGCAGCGGCATGGCGTAGTTGATGACGCCGGTGAGGAACGGCATTGCCATGAAGAAGATCATGATCGTGCCGTGCGTCGAGAACAGCTGCGCAAAATGGTTCGGTGAGAGAAAACCGCCATCGAGACCGAACGCCTGCTGAGTGCGCATGAGGACGGCTTCGATCACGGCGCGTGTCAGCATCACGAAGGAGAGAACTATGTACATGATGCCGATGCGCTTGTGGTCGACGCTGGTCAGCCATTGCGACCACAATAGCCGCCATTTGCCATATCGGGTGATCAGGCCAACGGTTACCGCCGCGCCCAGCACCACGATCGCCCCGGCCGTTGTCGCGATGATGCCGTTGACGATGTTGGCGCCGGTCGGATGCTGCAACATCTGCCAGAAAGGTAAATCGTCCGGGGTCAGGCGTCCGAAAATGAAGTGGGCGAGCGACATTGGGGTTACCCGCCAGCTGCTGCGTTCGACGCGCCCGCGTCGGCCGACGACCTGTGCCCCGACGGCGTGCCACGCAGCAGGCCGGCCGAAGTGGCTACCCCGCCATGGAAAGAGCGCACTACCCTGGGGAACAGATTTGACGGAACGTCGGTGAAATAGATCTCGCCGTCTGGAAAGCGGTCCGCGCCCAGCGCGTTGCGCGCCGCTGCCTTGGTGGTGCGTTTTCGGATGACGTCGTAGACTTCAGGAGTCATGGGAATGCCCGTGACCCGAACATGTTTGAGCCACGCGTGATATTCAGCCGGTGTCATCGCGCGCGCGATAAATTTCTGCTGGGCGAATCCCGTGCCGTTGTACTGCGTGTTCTCGCCGAGGAATCGACCCGGGGCGCTGCCCGCGAGATTCAAGTGCGTGACCATGCCGCCCATGGCGTAGATCTGACTGCCCAGCGCCGGGATGAAAAATGACTGCATGACGGTGTCGGACGTCAGGTGAAGTGACAGTGGTCTGTCTACGGGAAACGCGAGCAGCCCGATGCTGGCGATCCCGGAATCCGGATAGATGAACAGCCACTTCCAGTCGTAGCCGATGACTTCGACGCGCACGGGCTTGTCCGCCGAAATCTGTCTGTAGGGGTCGAGGGCGACGGTGCTTTGCGTCAGCCACACCGCGAGCCCGATTACGATGGCGAACGGAACGCCCCAGATCACGAATTCGAGCGGTCGCGAGAACCCCCATTGAGGCCTGTAGGGTGCTGACCGGTTCCGGTAGCGGTACCGCCAGGCGTAGTACGGGGCCAATACGATTACCGGCAGGACCACGATCAGCACGATTGCCACAATGCCGAACAGGTGGGTGCGTTGCATGGCGGCGACCGGCCCCTGCGGGTCAAGGAAACTCAGGTCCGGCCCTGAAGAGGTGCATCCGCCGACTAGCAGCGCAGCGCAACTGGCGAATAGCAACCGATGCACGCGGCGTGTGAATTCGGGCGGGACGCTGTCTTCTTCGTAGACGTCTTCCCACTCGGACGGCGCGTTGGCATGGGAAAGCACTTGTCTGCTCCCGCTGTTTGTTCCAGCTATTGCCCCAGGTTTCGCTGCCGGAGGCGCGAAGTGACGATGCAACGTCACGGATGAGTGGATTTGTCGCGCATGAAGCGCATCAATGCCATGTCGGTGAAGCCGCGCGTTGGATGCGCGGCCATACAACCCAGGGAGTCGGCTCGCCACTTGTTCGGAGAGTACCCCCGGCGTCGTCTGCTCTCCTTCGTTTACGCTGATGGCACCGGTTTCCATTGTTCATCTCTGCCAGCGCGCTTTGTTCAGGTCTTGATTTTGAGAATATCGGGCGTCCACGCTCCAGGGCGGCAGCGGCATCGGGTACCCGACAACGTGGGCCAAACGAAGCTGTAGATACGGCGGTATAGGCCAACGGAGCGGAACGCTCGTGGATCGGAAAACTGCGTGCAACACTACAATCGACCCAAGCGGTTGCCCGTACCGAATGACTGTAGAACGAAGAAGGCCCCTTTTGCCTGTGTTCAGTGGTCGCCGGTCGTCAACGGTGCACCTCGTCATGTGCCGATACCGGGACTGACGCCGTATCCCCCGCCAATGCTGGTGCTGGTGATTGACACCCTCTTTCCGCATCTATAGTTCAATCCTGAGCTTACGGCAAGGGCCGCCGTCCGCCACGGAGAGGTGTCCCAGTGTTGGGGCCGACGGGGACTACGAGGTCTGTGTGCGCTCGAGTAGTCGGGGCTACGGTGACACCCGGGGCACGGTATGCGACGAGGCCTAGACGCTCGTATCGAATGCGGCCCAGGGGCCTGACGCCGCCCATGAAGCGCTCATTGACGTTGGCCGCGCTCGGGCGGACTATGGCGTCAGGAGGACGGCGTTATGGGTGGCCCCGGACGCGGGAGGGCCAGAGCGTTGCTGCATCGGCTGGCGGCTGGGCTGCGCATCGAGCCCCGGGAAACCGGGCCGGTGCTGCTGGCGTTCGCGTACTTCTTCTGCCTGCTGTGCGCCTACTATATCCTCCGGCCTATCCGCGACGAGATGGGCATCCAGGGGGGTGTGGCCAATCTTCAATGGGTATTTACGGCCACCTTCGTCGCCATGCTGGCTGCAGTACCGGTGTTCGGGTGGGCGGTGGCCCGCTTTCCACGCCGCCGCCTGGTGCCCTTTGTCTATTACTTCTTTATTTCCAACCTGCTGATCTTCTTCATTCTGTTCAAGGTGTACGGTGGCGGCCCCTGGGTGGCCCGCGCGTTCTTCGTGTGGGTGAGCGTGTTCAATCTGTTCGTGGTGTCGGTGTTCTGGAGCCTCATGACGGACCTGTTCACCAATGTCCAGGCGCGGCGCCTGTTCGGATTGATCGCCGCCGGCGGGAGCTTCGGCGCCATCGTCGGACCGGGGATCACAGCCGTGCTCGCCGAGCGCATCGGCCCCACCAATCTGCTGCCCGTCTCCGTGGGTCTGCTGTTTGCGGCGGTGCTCTGCATACACGCGCTGGTGTCCACGGACCGGCGGCGCTCAGGCGAACCCGGCGGCGTTTCCGGGGCCGCCCACGATGAACCCATCCACGGCAGCGTGTTCGCCGGCGCGGTGCGTGTGGCGCGCTCGCCCTATCTGCTGGGCATCGGTGCCTTCACGGTTCTCTATACCGTGCTGTCGACGTTTTTGTATTTCGAGCAGGCCCATATCGTGTCCCGGGCGTTTACGGAGCCCGGTCGGCGTACCACGGTGTTCGCGTCCATCGACCTGGCGGTGAATGCGCTCACGGTGCTCACGCAGCTGTTCGTCGTGGCCCGTGTGGTGGAGCGCTTCGGGCTGGCCAGTACCCTGGCGCTCATTCCCCTGGCGGTAGCGGCCGGCTTTGCGGTGCTCGGGACGTATCCCACGCTCGCGGTGCTGGTGGTGTTCCAGGTAGTGCGACGGGCGGGCAACTACGCGCTGACCCGGCCGGCGCGGGAGATGCTCTACACCGTCGTGCCCCGGGAGGACAAATACAAGTCCAAGAACTTCAACGACACGGTGGTGTATCGGGGCGGCGATGCCCTGAGCGGCTGGGCTTTCGCGCTGCTCAAGGCCGCCGGACTGGGTCTGGCGGCCCTGGCGTGGTTGGCGGTGCCCCTGGCGTTGTTGTGGGCCGCGCTGGGGGTGGCGCTGGCCCGTCACCAGGAAGTGCTGCGCCGTCGCGCTCCTGCCGCGCTGATCGCAGCCCGCGCTGAACGCCACGGGGCGCGTCCCTGAAAGGAGGTTGTCATGTCCAACAAGGAACAGGTCTTGCCGAAGCTGCTGTCTCTGACCCTGTCGCGCCGGGATCTGCTCCGCGCGACGGGAGCCGCGGCGTTGACGGGGCTGTTGCCGGCGGCGTGGGGGGCGGCGGCTGCGCCGCTGCGTCTGCGCATCATTCCAGCCACGGGTGAGAGGATCCCTGCGGTCGGTCTGGGTACATCAGACGCCTTTGAGACCCGGACGGAAACGGCGCTGGGATCGCTGCGGGAAGTGCTGGCCCGTTTCCATGCCCTGGGCGGCCGGTTGATCGACACCTCGCCCACCTACGGCAACGCCGAGGCGGTGGTGGGCCGCCTGGCGGCGGAGTTGCATCTGACCGACCGGCTGTTTCTGGCCACCAAGGTGCACGAAGTGGGACGACAGGCGGGCGTTGCCCAGATGGAGGCCTCCCAGCGGCGCCTGGGACGCCGTCGTCTGGATTTGATCCAGGTGCACAACCTCGTTGACGTGAACACGCAGTTGGCCACGTTGCAGCGCTGGAAGGCAGAGGGTCTGGTGCGCTACATCGGCATCACTCATTATCGCGTGGGGGCCTTCGAAGCCCTTGAGCGTCTGATGCGCACGATGCCGCTGGATTTCGTGCAGCTCAACTATTCGGTGGCCACGCCCGACGCCGAACAGCGCCTGCTGCCGCTGGCCCGGGAGCGGGGTATTGCCGTGCTGGTGAACCGGGCGTTCGAGGACGGTTACCTGTTCCGTGTCACCCGCGGACAGGCTCTACCGGCATGGGCGGCGGAATTCGACTGTGCCAGCTGGGCCCAGTTCTTTCTGAAGTACGTGCTCGCCAATGATGCAGTGACCTGCGTCATTCCCGCCACCAGCAAGCCCCGGCATCTGGTGGACAACATGAAAGCGGGAGTGGGCCGATTGCCCGGCGCGGATACGCGTGCCCGCATGCGTAACCTCATTCAGCGTGTCTGACCCGGCGGTCAGACAACTTGCAAACAGGTTCCAATCCGAAGCTCAGGGGCTGCAATGAAGAAACTGAAGAACGAAGCGGAACTGGTCAAGGCTGCCATCGTGGCGGGTGTGGAGTACGCGGAGAAGCGGGGCGCGGCGGTGTTCGAGCCGACCGACTCGGCAGCCGACAAGATCCTGTACATCTATCGGCTGCTGGTCCACGACAAACTCATCCAGCCGCTGCCCGAGAATCAGGTCTCCCAGCAGTCCATGCGGCACAAGCTGGCGCTCTGGTACGCCAGGCAGCTGCCGAAAGACCATCCGCTGCTGTAGCGGTCGGGAGCTCTGCTTCGGGCGGCGTGAGAGGGTCCGTCGTGCCGAGTACCCCCGTTGACGGGCAGGTAGCACCGGACCCAGCCGCAGCCACGCCGGACCGAACGTGCCACTGCCATCCCCCCGTGCCCTTCGTGCTGCCGGCGGCGGATTCGGCGATGCGCGATTGCCGGGTGCTGCAGGAGGGAAGATCGTCAGGGACAACCGGTACTTCTCTCGCAAGGATGGGTGGTTGCTCGGTCGGCCGTGATTGCGGGCACGTGCATTCCCGTTGCTCTTGACCCAGGTCAAGGCGCCCGCGGCGCCCCACAGCTAATCTTCCAGATCGGTGCACAGATTGATCGGGTATCCGTGAAGGTGGTGTCAGCCGCCACGGGAATTGCCCGTGGCGTGCAGCGGTGCCGCTGCCAGGAAAAGCGTCATTCGCAGCGCGCCTGCAACGGCTGCAAATCGCTCCCATCCCTCAAGGCTCTTGTGGAAAGGGGCCGGCGTATTCCCGGGCTTGCTTTGCATTGCGTTTCATTCCGAAGGGAGCGCTTGCCTCGGCGCCGCCAACCGACCCGATGGTGCAACGAACGATGCGCTACCCGCTCCTCCAGATGAAAGGCGGATACAAAGTCGCGATGGCTACGGACGATATCTTGAGCTCAGGCCAGATTATCGAGCAGATCATGCATTACGGCATGACACTGACGGGGGCGGACGGCGCCTGTCTGGCGACCTACGGCATCGGCGCCGGTCGCTTGGACGAACCCGTCGCTGTGGGCCTGTCCGACGCGTTGGTTCGTGACCTTGGATTCAATCGCGGTGGCCCCCCCGATGCGGCAGTGCGGGGCGGGATATCCATCTATGGCGGCGAATCCCCGGGCAGCCGCCGGGCGTTGAGCGCGTGCGCCAGGGATGCCGGCGTGCGTTCGTTCGTGTGTGTGCCGTTGATGAAGGTGGCGCGCCCGCTGGGGGTTGCATGCTTCTATCGATTTCGATCCGAGCCCTTCGACGCCGACGATATGGAGCTGCTGGGCGGCTTTGCCCGGTTCGCGGCCGAGGCTCTGGAAAGTGCCGGTCGGGTCGGCGCGGGGGGCAGGGACGGACACGGGGATGCCCTGACCGGCCTGGCCGGCCGGAGCGCCTTCGAGCGCCGTCTGGACGACGCGTGGCAGCGTGCACGCGAGCACCGACGCGATCTGGCCGTGCTGATGCTGGACGTGGACAACTTCCAGAGTCTTGCCGACAGCTACGGACAGCGCTTTGCGGACGACATGCTGGTGGAGGTGGGACGACGACTAATACAGGTATGCCGGCAGAGTGACTGTCCCGCCCGTTACGGCGAGCAGGGTTTCGCCGTTTTGCTGCCGGACACCGGGGGCGACGGGGCAAAGGCGCTGGCGTGCCAACTGCGCAGTGCCGTCGCCGACTGGCCTTTCGTGCTCTCCGGTAGCGCCACGGTGACGCTTACCGCCAGCGTCGGCGTGGCCACCTACCCGGCGTGCGCCAGTCGCAGGCAGGAATTGGTGGCGAGAGCACAACGGGCGCTGCACGCCGCCAAAAGGGCGGGGCGCAACAGCGAAGCGCTGTACAGCGACACTTTCATGGCGAAGTTCGAGCGCAACCCGACGCGCCTGATCGCGCTGTTGAACCAGAGTCTGGACCATGTGCCGGCGATCATCGACATTCTGGCGGCGAAGGTCCCGGACTTCGGTGACCACTGCGCCGAGGTGGAGCGACTGGCGGTCAAGCTCGGCGAGCGCCTGGGACTTGATGGTGAAACGCTGGGGACGCTGAGGTGGGCCGCACGACTGCACGACGTGGGGATCATATATATACCGGACGAAGTTCTGGCCAGACCGGCTCTGTTCACCGACGAGACAGAGTGGACGGCTATCCGCCACCATGCCGCAGCGGGCGCGGCTTTGCTGGCCCAGGTGCCGGCACTGGCCGATCTGGCCCCCATCGTGCGTCACCATCACGAAGACGTGGACGGCGGCGGCTACCCGGACGGCTTGAAGGGAGAGGCCATCCCCTATCTCGCCCGCGTACTGTCGGTGGCCGATGGTTTCGTCACTGCAACGACCGACGGCCCGTTTCAGGCCGGACTGGAGCAACAGGACGCGTTGTGGAGCCTGCGGAGCAAGGCAGGGACCAAGTACGATGCACGCCTGGTGGCGGCCCTGTGCGACCTGTTTGCGGGCGGAAGCGGCCGGGAACGAGTCGAACCGTGACGCCTATGCCGGCCATGCCGACCGTACTCGCGGTCGCCAGCTTACGCGGCGGCTCACCAGGGTAGTGCCGACCCGGTAGTGATCCCATCCCCTATAAAAGGTGTAGTTGACGTATATGTTTTATGCCTGATAAAGATCTAAAAGAGATACCTGTTATGAAAAGCGATCGGGGCGCTGCCTCTGGTGGAGCGGAGAACCGCTCCGGGCGGTACGGCAGCAGGACAAAGCGTCAGCCCGGATCGGCGTCCTTCGGGTCGCCGGCCTCGAAGAAGCCGGTTGCGTCCGTCGGGGACGTAGCGCCAGCGCAGTGGCCGCCCGGACTCCGCCCCAGGGCGGAGCACCCATACCGAACGTTGAGGAGATATGAACGATGAACCCCACAGACAACACGCCCGGCAACCACAACATGAGCGGTGAGGGTGCCGGCAAGGGCACCATGAAGCCCGGTTTCCACAACACCGACGGTCAGGGCATCGCCGGGCACGGCTCGTTCTTCCAGGAGACCAACCTGTCGCGGGACGAGGCAGTGAAGGCCACCGAGTGGGTGCGCAAGCACGTGGACCGGCGCACCATCGACCTCGGCGAACGCATGGACGATGTGCGTGAGCACATGTGGGATCTGGAAAAGGACGGCGAGATCATCGTTCACCGCATCACGGACGAGCACAAGCCGATCGAGGTGAAGACCCTGTTCGGCTGGACGAAGCGGATCCCCACCACTCGACTCTGGCACCACAAGTCCTGCGGCCAGTGCGGCAACATCCCGGGCTATCCCACCTCGCTGCTGTGGTTCATGAACGAGTTCGGCTACGTGCCGGGCACCGATTACCTGGACGAGACCGACCAGACCTCCTGCACCGCCTGGAACTACCACGGCTCGGGCATCGGTAACGTGGAGTCCCTGGCGGCGGTGTTCCTGCGCAACTTCCACCAGGCCTATATCTCGGGCAAGCAGCACGGCTTCAAGGAAGGCCATTTCTTCCCGCTGGTGCACTGCGGCACCTCCTTCGGCAACTACAAGGAGATTCGCAAGTACCTGATCGAGTCAGCCGAGCTGCGCGAGAAGGTCAAGAAGATCCTCGGCAAACTGGGCCGGCTGGTGGACGGAAAACTGGTGCTGCCGGAAGAGGTGATCCATTACTCGGAATGGATCCATGTCATGCGCCACCGCATCGCGGAGCTCCAGAAGTACGACATGTCCCATATCCGCGTTGCCAACCACGTGGCCTGCCACTACTACAAGATGGTGCACGAAGACGCCATCTACGACGAGGACATTCTGGGGGGCAACCGCACGGCCATCGGCACCTCGGTGGCCCAGGCCCTGGGCGCCCAGGTGATCGACTACTCCACCTGGTACGACTGCTGCGGGTTCGGGTTCCGGCACATCATTTCCGAGCGCGAGTTCACCCGCTCGTTCACCATG
>DATFML010000038.1:0-3854 GCA_035266965.1 Gammaproteobacteria bacterium | reverse complement strand
GTCGCGGAAGCTGCGCTCTGGGTGGCCAAGTCCGAGTACCCGTCCCTCGACGTGACGGCGTACCTGCGATGCCTGGACCGATGGGGTGCCGAGGTGCGCTCGCGCCTGCCGGACCAGCCCACGGCCGAGCAGATCGTGTTGACCCTGAACGAATTCCTGTTCGAGGAACTGGGCTTCGATGGGGACATGGACAGCTACTACGATCCTCGCAACAGTTACCTCAACGAAGTGATGGACAGGCGGCTCGGCATACCGATCACCCTGTCGATCCTGTACCTCGATGTGGGCTGCAGCGCCGGACTGCCCCTGGAGGGGGTATCCTTCCCCGGCCACTTCCTGGTCAAGTTTTCCGTCCAGCAGGGGGAAGTGGTGCTGGATCCGTTTTCTCAAGGGGTTTCGCTGGAAGAGGCGGATCTGGAAGAGCTTCTGGCCCGCGCGGAAGTGAACCTGCACGCGGCCCGCCCCTCCCTGACACAGCTTCTTGTCGGTGCGGATCCGCGGGACATACTGGTGCGGATGCTGCGCAACCTCAAGGGCATCTACCTGCACCAGAAGAATCTCCACAAGACGCTGCACATGATGGATCTGATCGTGGCAGTCCGGCCGGACACCCCCTTCGAATATCGGGACCGGGCGCGCGTGTACCAGGAACTGGAATGCTTCGGTGCGGCGTTGGCCGATTATCGACACTACCTCGAGCTGTCGCCGCGAGCGGACGATGCCGAGGAAATCCGGGGCCGGGTGATCGAATTACAGCGTCGCAAGCAAGTATTGCATTGATTATTGGTAATGTTTGTTCGCACAAGCCGGGCCCGCAAGCGGGGCAGGTACACGTCGAGCCCCAACGAAGGGTATCGTCATTAGTGGTGGCGGTCGGTAGCACCGTGGCGGCAGGCCCCGTTTGACTCGGCCAAGCACCGTGACACCGGCCCTCCACGTTCACGCGACTGCGCCGCGGATAGCGGGTTCATTTGCCGGCCAGCTTCCAGGTACCGTCCGGTTGCCGGCAGGCAGTGCCGTGGAGCTGTCGGACTTTCCCGTCCACGTAGCCGTCGCTTGTGTATTGGCGACAGTAACGGCCACTGCGGTTCTGGTAGGTGCGGGTAGGGGTCACCCGGTAGCGCTCGTCGGTATCGGGGTTCCGCCACTGGACTGACTGTCCGTCCGGTGCGTATTCCAGGGCCTGGCCGGTACAGGCCTGGTCCGCCTCATCCATGGAGCGTCCCACGGCGTTTCCTATGAACATGCCCGCCACCGCGCCGGCGATGGTGGCGGCCGTGCGGCCGTCGCCCTTGCCGACCTGCGAGCCCACCACGCCGCCCAGCGCGCCCCCGATGATGGTGCCCACGGCCGCCCGGTTGCAATGACCCTGCTGGATATAGCGGGAGGGCCCGTGATCGGCGCTCCATGGCAGCCGTGCGTAACGGTCGTCGCGGCGCACCCGCATCCGATCGTCGTTGCCCCGACGCTCCCGGCGTCCTTCGTCGTCGCCCCTTGCGCTGCGAGCGTCGTTTTCAGCCCGGCGATGGTGGTAGTCGGTGTCGCCGTGCCGGGCCCGGTAGCCGTGGGCAGGGGCCCAGGATGGAGGATCGGCCGGCGCCGGTGGACTCAGCAGTATGACGCCCACGGCCAAGGTGCAGGAACACAACAGTGGTCGGTGCTTGATCTTCATATTGTCTCCGAGCGTGTTCGCGGTACGGGGCAGGCGCACGTCGCCATCGCATGGTGTCCCGGCTGCGCCGCGGGAAGGTTGAACCCCACACTAGAACCGAATCGGCACACAACCTGTGACGGCGTTCGCTCTTTGCAAACCTGCCGCCGCTGGTCTATAGGCTTGATAGGGCGTCGGTTTGCAGGAGGACAGAAAATGGCCAACTCCTACCTACCACTGCAGTTGTACCGGGCCGACACCGCGCTCGGCTATTTCCGGCCCAATCAGGAACTTCCCGACCATGTCACCATGGACAGCCCCGCCATGCTGGTGATGACCGACCTGCGCCAGGTCACGGCCGTCACGGTGGAGGCCAACGTCTCCATAGACTGGGCCCTCGGCAGAATGAAGGAGAGCGGTGTCAGGCTGTTGCTGGTCGCCGATTCCCACGATGAGGTGCAGGGCCTGATCACCTCCACGGACATTCAGGGCGAGAAGCCCATGCAACTGCTCAAGGACATGGGCGGGCAGCGTGCCGAACTGCGGGTGCGGGACATCATGATCCCGGCCGAGGCGCTGGAGGTCATGCGCCTGGAGGACGTGCTCAAAGCCCGGGTGGGCGATGTGGTGGTAACGCTGAAACGCGTTGGCCGCCGCCACGCACTGGTGGAAGACATCGAGCCGCACAGCGGGCAACCGGCCGTGCGGGGCATTTTCTCCATTTCCCAGATCGGAAAGCAGCTGGGAATCGCCATTGAGCCGGTGGAGGTCGCCACCACCTTCGCGGAGGTAAGCGCCGCGCTCAACGAGTGACGGGCAGGGGCTCAGAAAGTCGGTTGCGCCACCAGCAGGGCTTCGGGGACATGATGATTGATGGCGCAGGGCAGATCGAAGCAGATGCCGGGCACCGGCCGTACGATGACCCAGAGCACGTTGATCTTCAGGTTGAGGTCCGCGAACACCACATGCTTGGAGTACGACTCCAGCACCTGCTCGATGCGCGTGACGGTGTCCTGGATGATATGCGCGGGTTTGAGGCGAAGTTTCGGAATGACCATCATGAAGTCGCTGAACGGCTTGCCGTTCTCGTCCTGGCGGGGGGCACGTTTCCAGAGCGGCTCATTGGGCTCCATGGGCACTACGCTGGTGATCCCCCGGCCTTTTCCGTTGCGGCGATCTAACATGGACGAGCCTCGCTTCAGCTTCCTACTGTCAGGCAGGCAGCGACCTTGCGCTAACCTCTGGTAACTATTCCAGATGCAGTGCCGTTTTTCCAGACAGAATTGCCGTGGTAATGCTTGACGATGGCTGCACGCAGGCTATCGGCAGGCCGCCAGCCGTGGTTGAATTTCCCCGACGCCCTCGGCCGCGGCCTTTTCATAACAATGAGTTGCCGGCCAGGTTCGGCCGGGCCGGTTGCAGCCGCAGCCGGTCAACGGGAGCTTAAGGCAACAGCTCGGTGAGCCAGGCCACGATGGCATCACGGTCGCGAGCCAGTCCCTTGTAGGCCAGACTGTCCACCGGCATGGTGGCAAGCGCGGCGCGCAGTTGCCCGATCTGCGCCCGGGTCAGATCCCGGCAGTCCGTAAGGTAGGCGCGGATGGTGAACAGGCAACTGCGGCTGTGGGGCAATCCCCACAGAGTCTGACGTTCGACGCGCAGATACAAGGCGGGGTCACGGCGATCGAAATGCCGTCCACTCCATTCGTCTTCGTCCACGCCGGCAGGCGGCATCGGATGATGTTTCAGGCGGGTGTTGGTCGCCAGACCCCAGGCGAAGCGCACGAAAGGCCCGCGTTCCACCATGGCACGCACCAGGGCCTGATGCTGGCGGGCGATGCGCTCGAAGCCGGCCACCGGACGGTGCACGGCGGTGAAATCATCCCCGATCCGGTCTTCCGCCGCCCAGTGGTTGGGCAGGCACAGGTGCAGGGCACTGATGCGATCCCCCGCCGGGGTCTGTTCCAGCACCGCCAGGTCCTCCTGGACCTGACACGCCAGCGCGTCCCATGTGGACTGGTAGGGCGGGTCGGGCATGTGCGCCCCTTCCGCGGCTGTCAGCTCAAGATCGCGGTCGAATGTCAGCGTCTCATCGGTGAGGGCGCACACCAATTGCCGACCGTGGGGGCGCCCGGTGAGCCGGAAGTGTTCCGGATGTTCCTGCGCGAGTCGCTGCAGCATCAGCTCGGTTACCGCATGCAAC
>DATFML010000037.1:0-15390 GCA_035266965.1 Gammaproteobacteria bacterium | reverse complement strand
CGGACTGCATGTGTGCGCCCTGGCCGAAGCCCTGGGCATGGCGCGTGCGATGGTGCCGGTGCACGCGGGCGTGCTGTCGGCCCTGGGGATGCTGGCGGCGGCCCCCGGCCGCCAGTTGTCGCATACCCTGAACGGGCCGCTTGCCGGCTTCGAGGAAGGGGAGCTGCTGGCGGGCCTGGAGGGGCTGGAGGCGCAGGGAAGGGAGGCGCTGGCAGCCGACGGCGTGAGCCGCGAGGCGATATCGGTGGATCAGGCCCTGGATCTGCGCTATCTGGGTCAGTCCTACACCCTGACCCTTCCCTGGCGGGGGCGGGACGGCACCCTGCAGGCGTTTCACGCCGCGCATCAGGCGCGCTACGGTCACCGACTGGACGCCGCCGTGGAATTGGTCAACCTGCGGGTTCGCGTGCGCGGGCAGCCGCCGGCGCTGGCACTGCGGCCGGCCGGTACGCAGCCGGGGCAGGAGAGCCGGCAGGTGGAGATGGCGGGTCTGGATGGTCCGGTGCCGGTGTGGTCCCGCGCCACGCTGGGGGCCGGGCAACGGCTGCAGGGACCGGCGCTGGTCACTGATGTGGTGGCGACCACCTGGCTGGCACCCGGTTGGCGGTGCGTGGTGGACGGGGTCGGCAACCTGCTGCTGGACCGTGTGTAGGCCCGCCTTCAGTCCCGGGCCGACAGCGCGCTGCTCACCTGACAGGCCCAGGCCAGGGCGTCCACGTAGACTTCGGTGATATGTCCGGTGTTCATGGTCCCGAAGGCGACCTCGTCCCAGTGCGCCTGTTCATAGGCCAGGGCGCAGTCCAGAGCGCTGCCCAACAGGCCTTCCCGGCGCAGGAGCGCCGCCGTGATTTCGTCGGACAGTGGCAGCGAGGCCACCACCTGGTCCATGGGGATATCCAGAATCGCGTCCAGGGCCGAGAACAGTCCCACCGTGAAGAAGGCATCCGGGTGCGGCGCAGACATGGCCTGGGCGAGCAGTTCGCACATCTTCGCCCGTACCATGGCCACCGTCATGAGCTCGTGGGGTTTGTCGTCTATGCCGGACAGGGCCAGCAGCGCGACCCAGGTCTTGATGGCGTTGGTGCCCAGGTACACCACGGCCTGGCGGATGGACTCCACCTTGCGGGGCAGGGCGAAGAATGCTGAATTGATGTAGCGCAGCAGGCGGAAACTCAGGGTCAGGTCCTGCTGGATGATCTTCTCCAGCTCGGCGACCTCGGTGTCCGGCTGCTGGAGCTTTGCCAGCAGCTGCAGGGTGGCCAGGCGGTTGGCCGGGATGCGCTGCCCGGTGATGACCTTGGGGCGGCTGAAGAAATAGCCCTGAAAGCGCTGGAAGCCCAGGTCCTTGCAGAACGCCAGGTCGTCGTAGGTTTCGACCTTCTCGGCCAGCAGGGTGAGGGGATAGCGCTGCATCTGCTGCACATGGTCCTGCACCTCGGATCGGCCCAGGTTGCGTATGTCGATCTTGACGATTTCGGCCAGCTCCAGCAGCGGCCGCAACTCCTCGCGGAAAACGAAATCGTCGAGAGCGATGGTGTAGCCCATGTCGGCCAGCCGACGCACGGCCGCCAGCACCGTGCCGTCCACCTGGATGTCTTCCAGCACCTCCAGTACCACCCTGTCCGGCGGCAGGGGCAGCGGTTCCGTGCGTACCAGGAAATTGCGGGTCAGGTTGATGAAGGCCGGCGCGTTTCCCACCAGCTGGTCCAGGCCGATGTCCACGACTGCATTCAGGATCACCTGGGAGGTGGCCTGATCGCCGTTGGCAACCACCGCGTGGTTGTCCGGGCCGCTGCGGAACAGCAGCTCATAGGCCTGGACCTTCAGTCCGCTGTCGTAGATCGGCTGTCTTCCGATGAAAATGTTTTGCATGCCCCGGTCCAGCCCGCCTGCTGCGTTCCCTGGTACGTCAATCCTGTGCCCCGTCCGGAGGCGGTGGCGACAGGGCGGTTACGAGGCTAGAATGCGTCTCGTTCTTGTTTCGGAGCGCCCCGTTATGGAACAGTTCACCGCGCCCTTCGGGCAGACCATAGAACTGCGTCACGTTTTCCATGATAGCGGCATCGGGTTGCTTCGCTTGATATTGCGTGAAGGGGGGCGTTATCAGGTCATCGACCTGGACCCCGGCACTGCCTACCGTTGGGGGCAGGCCATGGTGGACTGGGCGGTCAGCAACCAACAGAAGCCCCCGCCCGAGGGTCCGCAGGACTGAAGGCGTATGACGGCGCCGGGCCTTGGTCCGAGGGCACCCTATGCTACACTCAAGCTTCGATCAACAGTCACTCGGAGCCCGGCTGAACGATGTCCGAAATTTCGCTGCAATCCTGGCTTGATCACGGGTTTGTGCACCTTCCGATCTGGGGTTACGTGGTGCTGGCACTGGGCCTCACCCACATTACCATCGCCAGTGTCACCATCTTTCTCCACCGCCACCAGGCGCACCGTGCCCTGGATCTGCATCCCCTGGTAGGACACTTCTTCCGCTTCTGGCTGTGGTTGACCACGGGCATGGTCACCAAGCAGTGGGTGGCCGTGCACCGCAAGCACCATGCGAAGGTCGAGACGCCTGAGGATCCCCACAGTCCTCAGGTAAAGGGCATAAGCACGGTGTTGTGGCAGGGTGCCGAGCTTTACCGGGCCGAAGCGGAAAAGCCGCAGACTCTGGATAAGTATGGACACGGCACCCCGGACGATTGGCTGGAGCGGCGTCTGTACACCGGGCATCCCCTGCTGGGTGTCGCGCTGATGCTGACAATCGACATCGCCCTGCTCGGGCCCGTGGGGCTTGCGATCTGGGGTGTCCAGATGATGTGGATCCCCTTCTGGGCCGCGGGCGTCATCAATGGCGTCGGCCATTGGGGGGGCTATCGCAACTACGAATCGAAGGACACCTCCACCAATATCGTGCCGGTGGCGTTGCTGATCGGCGGTGAGGAATTGCACAACAACCACCATGCTTTCCCCAGTTCGGCCAAGTTCTCCACCAAATGGTGGGAGTTCGACCTGGGCTGGTTCTATATCCGCACCCTGTCGGCCCTGGGGCTGGCCCGCGTCAAGAAGGTGGCCCCGCGGCCGGTCATTGTGCCCTATAAGGAAGATGTGGACATGGAAACCGTGCGCGCCGTGATTCTCAACCGGTTCCACGTGATGGCGCATTTCGCCGGCGAAGTCATGGTGCCCGTGATGCGCGAGGAGCTGCGCCGGGCCGACGCCTCCTGCCGCCGTATGCTCAAACAAGGTCGACGTCTGCTGGTGCGCGACATATCCATGATGGATGCCAATGCCCGGGGCCGGCTCGACCTGGCGCTGGCGGTGAGCCAGCGACTGCGCACCGTGTACCAGTATCGACAGGCGCTGCAGGACATCTGGGCGCGGTCGGCGGCCAGCCATGAGCACCTGCGCCACGCACTTCAGGAATGGTGCGTGCAGGCCGAGGCCACCGGGATCCAGGCCCTGGAAAGCTTTGCCCGCCGTTTGCGGGGATACAGTCTGCAGGCGGCGTGAGACCCACGTCTGGCCACAAAAAAACCCGGCGCTGCCGGGTTTTTTTGTGGATGCCTGCTTTGTAAGCCGGTGCTTACTTGATCTTGGCTTCCTTGTAGATCACGTGCTTACGCACCACCGGGTCATACTTCTTCATTTCCAGCTTTTCCGGCGTCGTACGCTTGTTCTTGTCGGTGGTGTAAAAATGGCCGGTGCCGGCGCTGGATACGAGCTTGATCTTGTCGCGCATGGCTGGCTCCTCAGATGTTCTCGCCGCGGGTGCGCAAATCGGCCAGCACGTTCTCGATCCCGTGCTTGTCGATGATGCGCATGCCCTTGGAGGACACCCGCAGCTTCACCCAACGTTTCTCGCTTTCGACCCAGAAACGGTGCGTATGGAGGTTGGGCAGGAAGCGCCGGCGCGTCTTGTTGTTGGCATGGGAAACGTTGTTGCCGGTAATCGGCCGCTTTCCCGTAACCTGGCATACTCTGGACATGACCAAATCCCTCTTCCGGACTTACCTGGGCGTTGCGAAGCAGCACTTTATACCAGAGCGCCCGTCCTGGTACAACCCGGTAGCTGATCGTGTTGCCTGGGCTCTTGCGTAACTCGTTGTTTCCCAGAACAACCCGACGCCCTACAGCAGGCCCCGCTCGGCAAACGACACGATCTCACCGTCGCCCACCACCAGATGGTCCAGGACCCGCACGTCCACCAGGCCCAGGGCGTCCCGCAGCCGATCGGTGAGGTGGCGGTCCGCCCGGCTTGGCTCGGCCACCCCCGATGGGTGGTTGTGGGCCACGATGACGGCGGCGGCATTGTGGGCCAGCGCCCGTTTGACCACCTCCCGGGGATGAACGGCGGCGCCGTCGATGGTGCCCTGGAACAGCTCCTCATAGCGGATCACCCGGTGGCGGGTGTCCAGAAACAGACAGGCGAACACTTCCCGGGACCGGGAACGCAGGCGGGCGGTGAGGTAGCGCCGGGTATCCTCGGGGCTGTGCAGGGCGTCGCCCCGGGTCAATGCCTCGTGCAGGTGACGGCGGGCCATCTCCAGGCAGGCCTGCAGCTGTACGAACTTGGCGACGCCCAGGCCCGGAGCGGCGCAGAAGCGGTTGCGGTCCGCTTCCAGCAGACGGCGCAGCCCGCCATGGGTTCCCAGCAGCTCGCGCGCCAGATCCACGGCGGTCTTGCCGGGAATCCCGGTGCGCAGAAAAATGGCCAGCAGCTCGGCGTCTGAAAGGGCGCCCGGTCCACGGGCGAGCAACTTCTCGCGGGGCCGTTCCGCGCACGGCCAGTCGGTGATCGGCATGATGGACAACCTCCCTGTTGTCGTGGGTCCGTGCCAGTAAACCAGGACGGCCGGTGTCCGTCCACCCGGCGGCGCGCCGCTGCGGGCCTTCTGGTAGACTTTCCGCCCATGAATCACCTGAAGGGTAAACAGGTCCTGGTGGGCGTCACCGGCGGCATCGCCGCCTACAAGAGCGCCGAGCTGGTGCGGCGCCTGCGGGACGCCGGTGCCGAGGTGCGGGTGGTGATGACCGAGGCCGCCGGCCGGTTCATCGGTGAGCTCACCCTGCAGGCCCTGTCGGGCCACCCGGTGCGCACCGGCCTGCTGGATGCCGCCGGCGAGGCGGGCATGGGCCATATCGAGCTGGCGCGCTGGGCCGATGCCATCCTGGTGGCTCCTGCCGGAGCGGACTTTCTGGCGCGCCTGGCCCAGGGGCGGGCCGATGACCTGCTGGCCGCACTGTGCCTGGCCAGCGAGGCGCCGCTGGCCGTGGCCCCGGCCATGAACCGGGTCATGTGGGAAAATCCCGCCACCCGGGACAACATGGTCCGTCTGGCCGGGCGCGGTATCCACTGTCTGGGGCCGGCCGGGGGCGTGCAGGCCTGCGGCGAGGTGGGCCCGGGCCGGATGCTGGAGCCTGCCGAACTGGTGGCGCGTCTGGACGCTCTGTTCGCCACCGGCCGGCTGGCGGGTGCCCACGTGGTGGTGACCGCCGGGCCCACCCGGGAAGCCCTCGATCCGGTGCGCTACATCAGCAACCGCAGCTCCGGCAAGATGGGCTACGCGGTGGCCGCCGCGGCAGCCCAGGCGGGCGCGCGGGTGACGCTGGTCAGTGGGCCGGTCGCCCTGTCCTGTCCGGACGGGGTGAGTCGCGTGGTGGTGGAGAGCGCGGCCGACATGCACCGGGCCGTCATGGACGTCGCCGGGGACTGTGATATTTTTGTGGCCGCCGCCGCCGTGGCCGACTACCGTCCCCGGTATCCGTCCGAACACAAGTTGAAAAAGACGGCGGCCACCATGCAACTCGAGCTGCAGCGCAATCCCGACATCCTGGCTGAGGTGGCCGCGTTGCCGCGTCGGCCGTTCACCGTGGGCTTCGCCGCCGAGAGCGAGCGCCTCGCCGAGCACGCGGAGGGCAAACGGCGCGCCAAGGCCCTGGACATGATCGCCGCCAACTGGATCAACCGGCCGGACAGCGGTTTCGATGCCGACCACAACGCCCTGCTGGTGTTGTGGGAAGGCGGTTCCCGGGAATTGCGCCACGGCCCCAAGGCGCGCCTGGCCCGTGAGCTGATGGAGCTGGTGGCTTCCCGTTTAGCCGGCGCTTCGGCTGCCGGCAACATACTGACATTCAACGAGCATGCAAAAGATTCAGCTTAAGATCCTGGACCCGCGCATCGGCAGCGAGTATCCGCTTCCCCATTACGCCACTGACGGCTCCGCCGGGCTCGACATGCGGGCCTGCCTGGACGCGGACCTGGTGCTGTCCCCGGGGGACACCCGGCTCATTCCCACCGGTATCTCCATCCATATCGGCGACCCGGGCCTGGCCGCCGTGCTGTTGCCCCGCTCGGGCCTGGGCCACAAGCACGGCATCGTGCTGGGCAACCTGGTTGGATTGATCGATTCCGACTATCAGGGACAGGTGTTCGTGTCCTGCTGGAACCGTGGATCGGAGTCTTTTACCATCCAGCCCGGCGAACGTGTGGCACAGATGGTGTTCGTGCCGGTGGTGCAGGCCGCCTTCGACGTGGTCGAGGAGTTTCAGGTGAGCCCGCGGGGAACCGGGGGGTTCGGGCACACCGGCCGGAGCTGAGAATTCGAATGAGAACACGGCTGCACGGGGCGGCGCCTTTGCGGGCACCGGGAATCCGGAATCACTCATGAAACCGTTCACTCTGCGGCCCGCGAAGCCGAAAACCGGCGCATCGGGCGGTGTCACCAAGACCGTACCCATGAGCCTCACGCGGGCGGGTGTGGCGGTATTCCTGGCCGGCTGGCTGGTCCTTACCGCGGTGGCACTGTTCGGGTATCACGCCGCCCAGGGGCCGCTGGAGCGCATGCAGCGGGCCCGTACCGCCGCCACCGCCGAGGCGCTGGCCGACCGCGTGTCCAATCGCCTGGCCTATATCCAGGCGACCCTGGCCGCCGTGGCCGGCGATCCCGCCCTGGCGCAGGCGCTGAAAGCCGGGGACAAAGCCCGGCAGCGCCGCCAGCTGGCCCGTCTGAAACGGCTTTTCCCCTCCGCCCGGCAGATACGTCTGCTGGCGCCGGTGGCCAGCCTGTCGCCCGACGGGAAGAGCCTGAGCTACGCGGCGGTGGACATGCTCCAGCAGGCGGCCCAGGGCAAGGCGCCGGTGGAAGTGGATTTCCCCGGGCAGGCGGCGCAGCAGGTCAACCTGGCGCAGGCAGTGCGGGGGAACGGCAAGGGCCGGGTGGTGGGCAACATCATGGTGAGCTTCCCCACCAGCCTGATCCATGACCTGCTCAAGGGCGACGCGACCCATGGCGGCTATCTGGAATTGCGCCAGATCCCCGGCCAGGGCGCGCCGGTGAAGCTCACGGCGGTGGGGTCCGCGGCGGCGCGGCAAGGCACGCCGACGGCGAGCGTTCCCATCGGCGGCAGCCGCTGGCAGCTGGCCTACTGGGCTCGCAATGATGCCGGGTTCGGCGCAGCGGTGACCCATATCGCCGTCGCCTATGGGGTGGCAGCCGTTCTCTGGGCGCTGGCGGTGCTGGTACTGTTCCGCTGGCTGGTCGCCGCCCTGCGCACGGACCTCGCGACCGCCGTGGGGCTGGTCAAGGGCAGCCAGACGGGAGTTCTTCCCCAGCCCTACAATGCTCATCTGGAGGACTGCCGCGGCACACTCGACATGCTGCGGCATCTGACCGCGACGCGCAAAAGCCGGGCCGCCCCGCCGGTCGATGCTGCCGTCGGTCCTGCATCGGGAGAAGCAAACAGTGACTGAAGAGGCCCTGGATCCTTCCATATTCCGCGCCTACGACATCCGCGGTCTGGTGGCGTCGAACCTGACACCCGCTGCCGTCTACCGGATCGGCCAGGCCATCGGCAGCGAATCGGCCGCGCGGGGCGAACCCACCGTCATCGTCGGTCGCGACGGCCGGCTGTCGGGACCCGCGCTGTCCGACGCTCTGATCGGCGGACTGCGGGCCAGCGGGCGGGACGTGGTGGATATCGGTCAGGTGCCCACCCCGGTGCTGTACTTCGCGGCGCATCGTCTGGATGCCCGTTCCGGGGTGATGATCACCGGCAGCCACAACCCGCCGGAGTACAACGGCATGAAGATCGTGCTGGCCGGCGAAACCCTTTCGGGGGAGGCCATTCAGGGCCTGCGGCGGCGCATCGAAAGCGGCGACCTGGACAGCGGCCAGGGTACCCTCAGACACCTGGACGTGCTGCCGGATTATATCGAGCGTATAGAATCGGACATCACCCTCGCCCGACCCATGAACGTGGTCGTCGATTGCGGCAACGGGGTGGCGGGCGAAGCCGCGCCCCGACTGCTCAAGGCGTTGGGCTGCCAGGTGACGGAGCTTTACTGCGAGATCGACGGGCGTTTTCCCAACCACCATCCGGACCCCAGCAAGACCGAGAACCTGAACGACCTGATAGCCGCGGTAAACGAGCGCGGCGCCGATGTGGGGCTCGCCTTCGACGGTGACGGCGACCGCCTCGGGGTGGTGGACGGGGAAGGCCGGATCATCTGGCCGGATCGGCTCATGATGCTGTTCGCGAGGGACATTCTGGAGCGCAACCCGGGCGGGCAGATCATCTACGACGTCAAGTGCTCGCGGCACCTGGACAGCGCCATCGCCGCCCATGGCGGCAGGCCCGAGATGTGGAAGACGGGACATTCGCTGATCAAGGCCCGCATGAAGGAAACCGGTGCCCTGCTGGCCGGGGAAATGAGCGGGCACCTGTTCTTTCGCGAGCGCTGGTACGGGTTCGACGATGCTCTGTACAGCGCTGCGCGGCTGCTGGAAATTCTGGCGAAGGATTCCCGTTCATCCACCGAGGTGTTCGCCGCGCTGCCCGACAGCGTCAACACCCCGGAGTTGAACGTGGCGATGGCCGAGGGTGAGCCGCATCGGTTCATGGACCGGCTGGCCGCGGCCGCGGACTTCGACGGCGCGACGGTGGCGACCATCGACGGGGTGCGCGCGGATTTCCCGGACGGCTGGGGGCTGGTGCGCGCTTCCAATACCACGCCGTGCCTGGTGCTGCGGTTCGAGGCCGACGACGCGCAGGCGCTGCAGCGTATCCAGGAAACGTTCCGCAAGGCCATGCTGGATGTCGATGCGGGGCTGTCGCTGCCGTTCTGACAACTGAAACGGACACGCTCATGACTTTGAATGCCGAGTCGGCGATGAATGTCGCCCGGGTGCTGACCGAGGCGCTGCCCTACATCCAGCGCTTCCGCGGCAAGACCATCGTCATCAAGTATGGCGGCAACGCCATGGTGGACGAGGCGCTGAAGCGCGGCTTCGCCCGCGATGTCGTGCTCATGAAACTGGTCGGCATCAATCCGGTGGTGGTCCACGGCGGCGGTCCGCAGATCGGCCGGCTCCTGGAGCGCATCGGCAAGGAAAGCCAGTTCATCGAAGGTATGCGGGTCACCGACAGCGAGACCATGGACGTGGTGGAGATGGTCCTGGGCGGGCTGGTCAACAAGGAGATCGTAAACCTGATCAACCGCCAGGGCGGACGCGCCATCGGCCTGACCGGCAAGGACGGCGAGCTGATCCGCGCCCGCAAGATGACCATCACCCGCCGGCTACCCGAGCTGGAGGAACCGGAGATCGTCGATCTGGGTCACGTGGGGGAAGTGGCGAGCATCGATGCCTCGGTGCTCAACATGCTGGTGGGCGGCGACGTCATTCCCGTGATCGCGCCCATCGGCGCCGGCGATGACGGTCACGCCTACAACATCAATGCGGATCTGGTCGCCGGTCGTCTGGCGGAGGTGCTGATGGCGGAGAAGCTGATCCTGCTGACCAACACGGCCGGTCTGCTGGACGACCAGGGCAAGCTGCTGTCGGGTTTGTCCGCCGCCCAGGTGGACGCATTGATCGCCGATGGCACCATCCACGGCGGCATGCTGCCCAAGATCCGCTGCGCCCTGTCCGCCGTCCAGTCCGGAGTGCGCGCCGCCCACATCATCGATGGGCGGGTCGAGCATGCCGTCATGCTGGAGCTTTTCACCGATGAGGGCGTCGGTACGCTGATCCGCGGCTGACGGCGCCGGCTTGGCGCATCATCGGGATATGGGCGAAGACGGCGACGCCGCCGCTTCCTGCTGCTGCTGGTGCATCTGGTGCTGCAGCTCCTTGAACCGTTTTATATCCGCCGCGAACTGCTGCCGTATGGCTTCCTGTTCCTTGCGCTTGCTCTGGATGTAGCTCTGGTTCTTCTGGATGCGGCTGCGGATGTTCGCGATGTTCGACTTCAGAAAGGCGGGCAGCGGCTTGCCGCTGCGCTGGTAGCCGGCGGCCTCGTGGGTATTGGCCTTCAGGCTGGCTTTGAGGTTCTTCAGCCGGCCCTGGGTGACCTCGATGATGGCGTTGATGGCCTGAATCTTGCCATTACGGGCCATTTTCATGTCGTCGACGCTGGAGAACGTGTCCAACAGCATCCGGTCGTGGGCGGCCTGGGCTTGCGCCTTGCGCTTCTGTTCGGCGCGCTTTTTTGCAGCCCGCTTCTCGGCGGCGATTTCCTGGGGGGTTTTCGCGCCCCGGACGTTCTTGACGGCGATGCCGTCCTGATTGAGGACTTCCCGCGGCTTGCCCGCGTCGTGGGCCGGGATATGGTCGCCGTAGTGGACGACGCCGTTCTTGTCCGTCCATTTGTACAGGGAGCCGGCATGGGCGGCGCAGCCCAGCCCGGCGCCCAGCAGCAATCCGAGTGAAACGATCCGCAACGTGCCTGCACTGACGCCAGTTCTCATGAGCCTCACCATTGTGAATTTTTCCGGACAGGACCTCGGGTCGGCCGTGCCGGTGACATTGCTTCGGGTCCCGTGAAATGCATCTCGCAGACCAGCTGCTGCTGTTGCTGATTTCGCTGGGAGCCAACCTGCTGTCGGCGTTTTCCGGGGGCGGCGCTGGTCTGGTCCAGCTGCCTGCGCTGATCTTTCTGGGGCTGCCCTTCGTGGTTGCCTTGGCCACCCACAAGGTTGCCACCGTCGCATTGGGTATCGGCGCGACCCTGCGGCACTTGAGGGAGAACAGCCTGGAGCGCAATTTCACGCTGTTCATGCTGGCCACCGGGCTGCCGGGGGTGGTGCTGGGCGCCCACCTGATCGTGGACGTCCCGGACCGGTTGGCGGAGCTGGCGCTCGGGGCATTGACCTTCGGGCTGGGGCTGTATTCCTGGTTCAACCCGGGCCTGGGTCAGACTCACGCGCCCGCCCACCGGGACCGGTTCGGCTTTGTCGCCGGCGGCATCGCCCTGTTCGGCCTGGGTGTGCTGAACGGTTCGCTCACCTCGGGTACCGGCCTTTTCGTGACCTTGTGGCTGGTGCGCTGGTTCGGGCTGGACTACCGCCGGGCGGTGGCCTACACGCTGGTGCTGGTGGGCCTGTTCTGGAACGGCACCGGCGCCCTGACGCTGGGAATGCTGGCCCACATCCACTGGTCCTGGGTGCCTGTGCTGGTGGTGGGTTCGCTGCTGGGCGGCTACCTGGGCGCACACCTGTCCATCGTCAAGGGCAACCGCTGGATCAAGCGCATTTTCGAAGTGCTGACCCTGGCGATCGGCGCCAAGCTGATGTGGGGCTAGTGGAGGTTCTGCACGGCTCGATCAAGCGCCCTGTGCAGAGGTTCCTAGGGAGGCTCTGCACAGGTCGATCAAGGGGATGATCACAAGGCGCAAAGGGGCGAGGAAGCGCAGTTTACAAAGGTAAATGAGCATTCCGAGCGCCTTTGCAACGCCGTGAGCGCCCCTTCAGCGCCCTGTGCAGAGGTTCCCTAGTCGATGCCATAGTCCTTCCGGTAGACCTCGATCCGCTCCAGGTCCTGTTCCCGGCCGGGCTGGTCGGCGAGATAGGCAATCAGCTCCTTGAGGCCCACGATGCTGATGACCGGCATGCCGAAATCATCCTCCACTTCCTGGATGGCCGAACGCCGGTCGCGGCCCCGCTCCTGGCGGTCCAGGGAAATCACCACCCCTGCCGGGACCGCGCCGGCCGCGCGTATGAGGTCCACCGATTCGCGTACCGCCGTACCGGCGGTGATGACATCGTCGACGATCAGCACCCGGCCGTTGAGGTCGGCGCCCACGATCTGCCCGCCCTCGCCGTGATCCTTGGCCTCCTTGCGGTTATAGCAGTAGGGCACGTCCCGCCCGAAGCTGTCCGCCAGGCCGATGGCCGCCGCGGCCGCCAGCGGTATGCCCTTGTAGGCGGGACCGAACAGGACGTCGAACTCGATATCCGAGTCGTGAATCGCACGGGCGTAGAAGCGCCCCAGACGCGCCAGCCGCAGGCCGGTATTGAACAGCCCGGCATTGAAGAAATAGGGGCTGATGCGCCCGGATTTCAGAGTGAACCGGCCGAAACGCAGCACGCCGGCGTCAATGGCAAAGCTCAGGAATTCCCGCTGGTAGTCTTTCATGGTTGCACCGGAGGCTCCGTCGCTCCGGACCGGAACGAACTCAGGTATGATACACGCGGCACGGGTCTGTTGTCCGCGGCAGAGGCGGCTGCGCGTTGCCGGCCCGTGCCTCCCGGTTGAGCGACATCGAGGTCCGCGCATGCGCGTCATCACTGCCAACGTGAACGGTATCCGCGCCGCCGCCCGCAAGGGCTTCTTTGACTGGCTCCGTCGCCAGCGGGCGGATGTGGTCTGCCTGCAGGAAACCAAGGCCCAGGAGCACCAGTTGGACGGCACCCACCGTCCTCGTGTCTTTCACAGCTATTTTCACGACGCCCTGAAAAAGGGCTACAGCGGCGTAGCCGTGTTCTGTCGCCGGGAACCGGACAAAGTGATCACGGGCCTGGGCTGGCCCGAGTTCGATGCCGAAGGACGCTACATCGAGGCGCAGTTCGGGTCGCTGAGCGTGGTATCCCTGTATCTGCCCTCGGGCACTTCCGGGCCGCAGCGCCAGGCCGTCAAGCTCGATTTCATGGACCGGTTCATGGAGCGGCTCGGCGCTCTGCGACGCAGGCGCCGCGAATACATCATCTGCGGGGACTGGAACATTGCCCACAGGCCCATCGACCTGAAGAACTGGCGCAGCAATCAGAAGAACTCCGGCTTTCTGCCGGAGGAGCGGGCCTGGATGGATGCGTTGTTCGATCGCCGGGGGTTCGTGGACGCTTTCCGGGTCGTCAATCAGGCACCCGATCAGTACACGTGGTGGTCCAACCGCGGGCGCGCCTGGGAGAAGAACGTGGGATGGCGCATCGACTACCAGGTGATCACCCCGGGGCTGAAGGACAAGGTGAGCGCAGCCCGCATCTACACGGCCCGGCGTTTCTCGGATCACGCACCCCTGACCATCGACTACGACTACGACATCTAGCGGCCCGCGCCGCACTCCGGCGGCATCCGGCGGCAAGCCGGGCGGGGATCGGTGAATCGCCCTCTCGGCAAGCGTCTATTGCGCGTCCCAGTCCCTGCGGGATTCCACGTACGCCAGCATCTTCTTCACCCAGGGCAACAGCAGGTAGGCGGGAAACGCGAGAAAGAACGTGAACAGAAAGTAATGGGAGTAGCCCATGTCCTGCGCCCCATAGCCGCTTGCCCAGCCGGCCACCGAGCGGCTGAGCGCAAAGATGGAGGACAGCAGGGCGTACTCGGTGGCCGAGTGCTTCTTGTTGACGATCACCATGAGAAAGGCCAGGAAGGCCGCCGTGCCCAGCCCGCCGGTGAACGACTCCAGCGCGCTGACCGAGTACATGAGCAGTTCGTGGGAAAGCGGAATGGGCGTGCCGGCGCCGGCCAGGGGAAGCACATGGGCGGCCCATGCATAGCCCAGATTGGAAAGTGCCTGCAGCAGCCCGAGAATCCACAGTCCCCGAAAGATGCCCGCCCGGTCCGTGAACCAGCCGCCCGCCAGCCCGCCTGCAATGGACAGCACCAGACCGATGTTGACCGATACCAGCCCTATCTGGGCCGCGCTGAATCCGGCGTCCACCCAGAAGGGTTTCACCATGAACCCCATGGCGCTGTCAGCCAGCTTGAAAGTGAGCACGAACAGCATGACCGGCAGAAAGTAGGGACGCTGCAGCATTTCCAGGAGGGCGCCGAACACGGGCCCTTCCGGTATGCCGGCGGTCGGGTGCCGGCGTCGGCGCACCCGTCCCCACAGCACGATGGCCGCCGCCACCCCGATCAGAACCGCGGCAACGCGGGGCGACCGCAGGGCACCGGCCAGCAGCCCACCCATGAAAAGCACCAGCGGTACGAATATCCGCGGATGGCGCATCAGCCCGCGCAGCTCCCCCGACGCCGACACCGGGGCGGCGGCGCGCTGCTTCTCGCGTGGTGCGCTGAAACATGCAATGCCGGCGACCGCCAGCAGGGCGGCGCCGGTGACGAATGCGCCGAACCAGCCGACGAGCCCCGTCAGTGCCAGCAGAAACCCCGCCCCCAGCATACCCACCCGGTAGAAGCCGATGCGCAGGCCGTTGGCGAGCCCCAGCTCGTGCTTGTCCAGCAGTTCGATGGTGTAGCCGTCGATGGCGATGTCGTTGGTCGCCGACAGCAGGGTGAACAACCCGATAGCGACCCACACCCAGGGGCCGAAGCCGGCGTGCATGGCGAACAGGAGGAAAACGCTGCCCATGGCCAGGTCCACGCCCAGCATCCAGCGTCGGTGGTGGCGGAAATGGTCGATTGCCGGGGCCCACAGAAACTTGATGCTCCAGGACAGTCCGAGCAGGCTCAGCACCCCGATCTGGGCCAGGTCGACGCCCTGCTGGCGGAAGTACACGGGGAACAGGTCGTAGAACACGCCCAGGGGGAAGCCCTGGGCGACATACAGCACGCCTATCCAGAACATCTTGGACTTGTGCAGAGCCTGCTTGGCGGGCGCAGGCGGAGGGAGGCCGTGTGCTGTCATGGAATGGGCTGTTTTCCCGGAGATGGTCGCGAGCGGTGCCGCAAGTGGGGGCTGCCGGCCCAGTATGGTACGCTAACTCACCGCATCCCGTGACCCCCGCTACGTCCTGCAAGGGCCCATTGCCGCCATGCCCGTCGACACGTCCTTCATCAGCGCGTTCCTGGTCGGACTGCTGGGCGGCGTGCATTGCGTCGGCATGTGCGGCGGTATCGTGGGTGCGCTGACCTTCGGCCTGCCGGAGACCGTGCGCCGCGACCACGGCAAGCTGCTGCCCTATCTCGTCGCCTATAACGGCGGGCGCATCCTCAGCTACACCGTGGCCGGCACGTTGATGGGCGGTATCGGGCTGCTGGCGGCGCACCTGGCGGACGTGCATCAGGTGCAGGCCGCGCTGCAGGTGCTGGCGGGGCTGTTCATGGTGGCCCTGGGCCTGTTTCTGGCCGGGTGGTGGCAGGGTCTGACCCGGGTCGAGCATGCCGGCGCCCACCTGTGGCGGCACATCGAACCGCTGGGACGGCGTCTCATGCCGGT
>DATFML010000036.1:0-3074 GCA_035266965.1 Gammaproteobacteria bacterium | reverse complement strand
TCCACCACTCGGCGTTGCTCGTCACTCATTTGGAATGACCAAACCTCGCTCCTCGCGCCTTGATTGGCGGCTTCTCAGCCACAACAGCGATGATCCCTATAGTGTTAACAGGCCCTAGAAGCCCGCCTTACTGTACCACTTGCGTGCTTCCTCCGGGTCCTTTTCCACACCGTTGCCCTGCTCGTACATCATGGCCAGGGTGGTCTGGGAACCGGCCAGCCCCTGCTCCGCCGCCAGGCGAAACCACTTGACCGCTTCCGCGCCGTCCTTTTCCACGCACTCGCCTTCCAGGTACATGAAACCCAGTCCATGCTGCGCCAGCGCGTGTCCCTGTTCGGCGGCGGCCCGCATCCAACGGACCGCTTCGGCGTCGTTGCGCACGCCGGCAAGACCGTTCTGATGCATGATGGCCACCCGGTGCTGGGCGTCGGCATCACCCTGCTCGGCCAACGGTGTCAGCAGCTGCATCGCGCGGGAGAAATGCTTGGCTTCGAAAGCGGCCATGCCGCTGGAGATATCGATTTCCGATGACTCGGACATGGGATGGCTCCCCCTTGGCGTGCGACCCCGGTAGCGCCTGCGCAGACCGGGGCACAGAATTGGGGGAGCAAGTCTACCCAGCCCGGCAACGCGGGCGAATATCCCTATTGGGGGACGCCGGCGGCGCCCGTGGCCCGGTCCGCCGCGCCCCCCCCTCCATCGGGATATGTTGACGGCCGGGGCACTTCGCTATACTGCCCCGCGACCCGATACCGTTTCACACTCAATAACTCGCAGAGAAACAATATGTTGGCGGAGGAATTGGACAGCGCCAAGGAGCCTGTGACGATGCGCTCGTGCATCCAGAAGGTGGCCACCGGCCCGGAGTACAGCAAGAACCTCTCCTACCAGGAGGCCTATGCCGCCATGGAGCAGATTCTTGCCGGCAAGGCCGAGCCCGTGCAGGCCGCCGTGCTGCTGATCGCCCTGCGCATGAAGCGCGAGACGGACGACGAGAACAAGGGCATTCTGCAGGCCATCATCGACGGAGCGGACACCGTCACGGCGCCGGTGGACGAGCTGGTGGACGTGGCCGACCCCTACGACGGCTACACCAAGTGCCTGCCTGCGTCTCCGTTTCTGGCGCCCCTGCTGGCCGCCTGCGGAATGCCCGCGGTGTCCCACGGACTCGATTCGGTGGGCCCCAAGTACGGCGCCACCCACCGCAAGGTGCTGTCGGCGGCCGGCCTGAACGTGGACCTGACACCGGCCGCCGCCGCCGAACAGATCGGACGCGCCGACATCGGCTGGGCCTACGTGGACCAGCGCGCCTTCTGCCCCGGATTGCACGATCTGGTGCCCCTGCGCCGCAGCATCGTCAAACGGCCGGTGCTCACCACCGTCGAGGTTCTGGTGGGCCCGGTCCGCGCACGCTCCCGCACCCATCTGCTGACCGGCTACGTGCACAAGGCCTATCCACGGGTCTATGCCATGCTGGCCCGTCAGGCAGGCTTCGACTCGGCCGTCATCGTGCGAGGCGTCGAGGGCGGCATCACGCCTTCGTTGCAGCAGCCGGCCAACGTCTTCCACTACCGGGACCGCGGCGAAGAACAGCTGGACCCGGCCGATCCCACCAGCCTGGGCATCGAGCAGAGCACGCGAGCGGTGCCCCTGCCCAAGGATCTGCCGCCGGCCCCGGTGCGGGACGACAAGATCGCCACCGAAATCGATTCCGATGCAGTGGCGGCCGCTGCCGCCGAAGCGGGGCTGGCGGCCCTCAACGGTGCTGCCGGAGCCACTCGCGACAGCCTGGTCTACGCGGCAGCCCTGTGCCTGCATCACACAGGACGCCACGACTCACTCCAGTCCGCGGCCGACGCGGCGCGCAAGGCGCTGGACTCGGGTGCGGCGCTGGCTCACTTGAAAGCGGCGATGTAACCCATCGACCGGCTTTTTGTTTACCTGAAACGGGAGAGAGAACGATGAACCAGACCTACTACGAAGCCGTCGACAAGATGGAAAAGGCGGGCGTGGATCCCGAATACGTTCTCGGCTGGCAGGGCGGCTATCTGCACAGCCCCAAGCGCGAGGAACAGCGCGTCAACGACGCCTACAACGCCGGTTACGACGATGGCGTGAAGCGCGACGCCGACAATTTCAAGAACTGGGTCAAGAACTGATCCGGCCTGCAACGGCGGCCGGCTGAGGGTGCCCTCAGTCGGCCGTCGCTGCCTCCGGCAGCAGGTTCCGCAGCCCCTTGCGCAGGGTTTCCAGCGCCTCGGGAACTTCGATATCCATCACCTGCTGAGTGATCCACTTGTTGTGCTTGGGACCCATGGCCTCGGCCACTCTGTCCCCCAGGTAGCGACGCATCCCGAAGCCCGGCTCCCCGTCGGCGAACGGCAGCTCCGCATAGGCATCCATCCGTTCATTCACAAGATCGATGAAGGCGTTGCGGTACTCGCCGGGCCCCTCGGCGTCGATGCGGTTGTCGTGCATGATGTCGGCCAGACGCAGCCCGAGGGTGCCGATATAGCGGGGGCGATCGGACTCGTCGATCTTGCCGTAGGCCAGACGGTCCACCAGATGCACCAGAAACGCCAGCACCTCGGCAATGATGTCCAGCCGCTGGGCCTGGGTCTCGGTCTGATAGTCTTCGTTTTCCAGATTCAGTACGGTGTTTCCGGCGATGCGCCAGGCGATAAAGGCCAGCGCACCGGCCACTTCTTCCGGCGCACGATCCTTGCCTTTAACGTTCCAACGACTCTTGACGCGCACTATGATTTCCTCCCGTATGCTGGGGCACATGCAGCCGCTGCGCAGCGCGCGCCGGCGCGCCCTCGCGGGCGCTAGCGGATCGTCCGACCCCGTGCTAGCATGCAATAGTAGAGTAAATTACTAAGGAATTTCCACCCATCAGGCGGAGTGGCTCTATGCACGATGAATTGCGGACATTGTGCGCCAAAGTCCAGAAGAACTGCCATATCTCCGATGCAAGATATGCAGGCGACTACACCCTCTGCATCTACCTGCTGAAGATGCGCGAGTACTACCGGTGGGAAAAGGGTTACTCCCTGGATGCCTCGCTGAACAAG
>DATFML010000035.1:0-3222 GCA_035266965.1 Gammaproteobacteria bacterium | reverse complement strand
TTCCGGCGAGCCGGCTTTCCAGGAACAGTCCACTGGCGTCGACCGCTTCGCGCAGTTGATCCGGCGTGAAAGTGCCGCGGACCCGCGGCAGCCGGTCGAGCAGTTCCTGTGTCCTGAGCAGCACCTGGGGCGGCAGCGGGGGCTGCTCGGCCGTGGCCACCTTTTCCAGATTGGCCAGCAGCGGCCCCACCGGGGTCTGCTGGGGAAGAACGCGGCGAATGGCTGCGGTGACCGGATCCGCGTTCTGCGGCGTAAGCAGTTGCAGCACCGGCTGGGGGCCGGGCTTGACGACCTGCAGCTCCAGTTGCTGGCCGGCTCGCACGGGAACGGATATCTGCGCCTGTACCGTGCGGCTGCCGATGCGCAGTTGCGCATGTCCGTCCGTGGACGCTGTCAGCGCCATGGCGCGCAACACCTGCCCGACCTGCCAGCTTTCGATGCTCGCCAGCGGGCGCGTGAGCGTTACGGACACCGTTGGCGGGAGCGGGATGGTGGGTTTCATCGCAAGATACGGTCTGAGCCTGTCGCCACGGATCTATAGTGCCGCAAAGGATTGGCCAGTGAAATGCCCGCGGAGGAACGGCGAAGGATGAACGGGGAATCGGTCGAGAAAGCGCTCTGGTACACGCGCCGGGCGGGCGATGTCCGCGGCCCCTATCCCGCCGGCCAGATCGGGCGGTACATTCTGCTGGGCCGCATCCGGGACACCGACGAAGTCAGCCAGGACGCGGTGCAATGGGAGCCCGTCAGCGCCCACCCTGAGCTGCTGCCCCCGGAAATGCTGGATGCGGATTCCGAAGAGGGGCGTCAGCGTCTGCTGCTGGCGCGCATCCGTGAGGACGAGCGCAGCGGGCTCGACCGTCGTGACGGTACCGCGGCCGGGGAAGCACGCGACCGACGACGCCTCGACAGACGGGCGCCGGAGACGGAATCCATGGTGCGCCACCGACGTGCCCGTGCCCGCTCGAGCCAAAGGCACGCCGACGATTCGCCCACCGACGTGCGGGTGGTGGCGATACTGGCGGCACTCATCCTCGCACTCACCGTCGTATTTGTCCGCTACACGCCGCCCGTGCGGCGCGACAACGTCCAATGCTCGGCAGCACCGGCGCCGGGGGTGGACTGGAACAATTGCCATCGCGCGGGCCTGCACGCCCCGGGCGCCGACCTGCTCGCCGCCCATATGTACAGCATGGATCTCACCGGGTCCGACCTGCGCGGTGCCCATATGCACGGGGCGGACCTGGCTTACGCCACCCTCAGCATTGCGGATCTGCGGGACGCCGATCTCAGCGACGCGCGGCTCACCGGCGCCGGCCTGCGCAATGCCGACCTGCGCTCGGCCCGGCTCACCGACGCGGACCTTTCCTATGCCGTGCTCAAGGGCGCCCGGCTCGCCGGGGCCAGGCTCAGGGGCGCGCGCCTGGACCATGCCATCTGGGTGGATGGCAGCATCTGCGCGGAAGGCTCCATCGGCTATTGCCGGGCCAGCGGTACGCATACCTCGGTGCCCGCGCCGCCCGGCGAACACTGACCCTGCAACCCGGGGGAAGCTCTGCACCGGTCGATCACGGGGGTGATTAACAGGCACCTGGCAGCGAGCAGGCGGAGCTTACAGCAGTCAGTGACCATGCCGAGCGCCTTTGCAACGCCGTGAGGGCCGCTTCAGCGGCCGGTGGAGGGGTTCACCGGCGCGTCGCTTCCGAAGGATTCCGTCGTGTAGCGCCACACCTTCAGGGTATCGGACCAGTAGTCCGCCGGCAGGCCCGCCTTGTGCTTCAGGTGCCGGAGGAAATCCTCCGGGCGCGCCAGGGACTCCCATACCGAGGGCAGAAAGGTGCCGCGGCGGGGACCTTCCGCCACAATCAGACCATCGACCCCCGGACGCAGCTGTCCGATAAGGTCGTTCTCCGATTCCGCCCGCATCGGCACCGCGGGACTGAGGATGGATATTTCCACGGCGATGCGGTCGAGCTCGTCGGCCCGTACAGGCCGAAAGCGGGGATCTTCGAACGCCGCCGCGTAGGCATTGTGCGCCACGTCCTGCACCAGCGCGCGCACGGGCTCCAGTGCACCGATGCAGCCGCGCAGCTTGCCGTCCTCCTCGTGCAGGGTGACGAAGGTGGCCCGTGGCACGGTCAGGGAAGGGCGATAGGTGGATGTCTCGGGTGTCAGTGGCTGTCCGTGCTCCAGGCCGTGGCGGATGGAGGCCACGGCCAGCGCCAGCAAGGTCTGGCGGTCGGCGTCCGACAGCGACGGCGATTGCTCAGCTGAACACATAGGCGCCGTAGCCCACCACCTGGTCACGCCCACCGGCGGTGTCCCCGGAGTTGCGCAGGTCGATGGTCTTGCCGTGCAGCCCGTGTTTGCGTGCCGCCACCAGCAGGCCGCCCACCGGATTGCGCCCGCAGGCCTGCTCGTAGTGGATGTCCTCGGGCCGCAGGGCCTCGATGGCGTGGGACGTGGCACTGTCCAGCCGCCGGGCGGTGTCGTAATCGTGATAGTGGCTTAGATCCGAGCTGATAACGATCAGCGTTTCCGGGCCGCCCCAGAGGCGCTCCAGTACTTCGTCCACCTCTTCGGCGCTGGCATCTCCCACCACCAGCGGGACCAGAGTGAAGTCCTGCAGGCATGCCTGCAGAAAGGGCAGGTGCACTTCCAGGCTGTGCTCCAGGGCGTGGGCCTCGTCCAGGGCGTGGACCTGGGGCAGAGACAGGATGTCGTCGACGGCCGGGCGGTCCACGGGGATGCTTCCCAGGGGGGTGACGAAGCGGTCGGCCGTAGTGGCGGCCAGCCCGCGAAAGCCGACCCGGTGCGCCGGCCCCAGCAGCACCACCCGCCGGATCGTGCTGCGTACGCCGGCGAGGCGGGCATAGCCCGATGCTGCAACCGGCCCTGAGTAGACATAGCCGGCGTGGGGTACCACCAACGCCTTGGGTGCCGGCTCTTCGGTCCTGGCGGCCGCCAGCAGGCCGTTCACCATGGCGCGCAGCTCCTCCGGGTCGTCCGGATAGAACAGGCCGGCAACAGCGGGTTCGCGTACGGTGCTCATCGGGTGATCCTCAGTGTCAGCTCGGATGCCGGCCCCGGGTGCGGTCGCGGAGACGACCGGATCGCGGGAACCGGTGAATGTAGTGTAGATGGGGCGTGCGGCCCTTCAAATCAAGGTTTGCCGTCGCCCCTTGAGCTTGAAAACCGTCCCTTTGCCCCCATATCAGCGGT
>DATFML010000034.1:0-2197 GCA_035266965.1 Gammaproteobacteria bacterium | reverse complement strand
GGCCACCTGCTCGAGGGTCATGTTGCCGCTGACCATCATCACGCCTTCGCCGATGAGGGTGTCGGCGTGGTCCGCCAGGTAGTGCACGCCCACGATGCGGTGGCTGGCCTTGTCGGCCACCAGTTTGATGAGCCCTTCGGTCTCGTGGTTGATCATGGCCTTGGCGTCGACGCTCATGGGCACCTTGACTTCCACCGCGTCGATGCCCTTGGCCTTGGCCTGGTCCACGGAAAGGCCCACGAAGGCGGCCTGGGGACGGGTGAAGATCACCCCGCAGTCCTTGTCCTGGTGGTACTTCATGTCTTCGCCGAGCAGGGTGGCGGCCGCCACCCGGCCCTGCTGGGCGGCGGTGTGGGCCAGCATGTAGCCGCCGATCACATCGCCCACCCCCAGGATATGGGGCACGTTGGTGCGCCCGCGGGCGTCCACCTTCACCACGCCGCCGTCGGCCGTCACGCCCGCCTTGTCCAGCCCGAGATCGTCCAGCACCGGGCGTTTGCCGGTGGCCATGATGACGTAGTCGGTCTCGGTGCTGTGCGCGTTGCCGTCGGCATCCTGGAAGGTGACCGTCATGGCCTTGGCCTTGCCGTCGATCTGCTTCACCTGCACGCCGGTGTAGACGGTCAGGCGCGGATCGTCGTTGAGCAGCTTGGCCAGGTTCCTGGCGATTTCCGGCTCCACCTCGGCCAGCAGCCGTTCCTGGGCTTCCACCAGGGTCACCTCGGCGCCGAAGTCCTGGAAGATCTGCGCCATCTCCACGCCGATGGCGCCGCCGCCCACCACCACCAGGCGCTTGGGCAGGCTCTTCAGGCCCCACACCGTATCGGAAGTGAGCACGCCGCCGGATCTGGCCTTCTCCCGGGCACCGGGAATGGGCGGAATGAACGGCGGCGCGCCGGTGGCGATCACCGCCGCCCCGAAGCTCAGGGTCTCCCCTTCCTTGCCGCTGCCGGCCTTGGCCCGCTTGTGGGCGTCCTCGGCGTTGCCGCCGGTGTCCACGAACACATGGTGGTCGTCCACGAAGCGCGCGTAGCCCTGCATGTATTTGATGCGCACGCCCTTGTCGGTCTTCAGCGCCATGTCGCCGCGGGTTTCCACCACGGACCGCCGGGACGCCTCCAGATCCTTCCACACCACCCGTGCCCGGTTGGTGCCCTGCACGCCCAGGTGGCTGTCCTCGGCCCGGTCGCGCATGCGGTCGGCGGCCGCCCGCCAGGCCTTGGACGGAATGCAGCCGCGCCACAGGCATTCGCCGCCGGGAAACGGCGAGTCGTTGATCATGGCCACCTTGATGCCCTGACCGGCCAGATCCCGGGCGCAGTCTTCGCCGCCCGGCCCGCCGCCCAGCACGATCACGTCGTAGTCCCATTCCCCTTCCGGAATGGCCGGACCCACATGGCCCATCCAGGAGACCGGGTCCTCGATCAGGCCCTTGAGGGTGTCCAGGTACATCGCCACGTCGGCGCCGTTGATGACCCGGTGGTCGCCGCTGATGGTGAACGGGCTGCCCGCCTCGGTCTCGGCGGAAATGGCCAGGATGGCGGACAGCCCCGGAGTGACGATGGCGTCGAAGTAGCTGACGCCGAACATGCCCATGTTGGAGATCTGGAAGGTGGAGCCGGTGTATTCCTCGGGCTTCAGGCGCCGCTTGCGGGCGCGGGCCACCAGGTCCTTCCACTGCTCGTTGAGCTCGGCCAGCTCGCGGGACTCGCAGCCCCGCAGCACCGGCACCACCAGGCCGCCGTCTTCGGCGGCCACCGCCATGCCCACATCCACACTGGAGCGCTCGACGAGCTTGTCGGTGGGCTGGTAACACCAGTTCACCTTGGGGTGCTTGCCCATGGCCACGGCGCAGGCCTTGGCGATGGCCACGGTGACCGACACGCCATGCTGCTTGGCGGCACGCATCAGGGTGCCCAGCTTGATCTCGCGGGTGACCCGGAAGGTGGGCATGGTGACCGAGGCGGACATGGCGTGGGAAATCGCCTTTTCCAGGCCGCTCATGGCCCTGCCTTCACCCGGTACCGGCGCTTCCTGCAGGGCCGCGCCGCCGGCGGCGGGCGCGGCGGCCGCCGGCGCGCCATGCACATCGGCACCCACGATCGCGCCGTCGGGTCCACTGCCCTGCACCGAGGCCAGGTCCACCTGCCGCTGGCCGGCCAGCTTGCGCGCATAGGGCGTGGCCAGCTTGTTGGCC
>DATFML010000033.1:0-2309 GCA_035266965.1 Gammaproteobacteria bacterium | reverse complement strand
CTTGGAGATGCTGGCCGGATCGATGTCCACGTGCACGATCTTGGCCGTGGGACAGAATTTGGCCACATTGCCCGTCACCCGGTCGTCGAAACGCGCGCCGATGGCAATCAGCACGTCGCAGTTGTGCATGGCCATGTTGGCTTCGTAGGTGCCGTGCATGCCCAGCATGCCCACGAACTGGCGATCGGTGGCGGGATAGGCGCCCAGGCCCATGAGGGTGTTGGTAATGGGGAAGTTCAGCTGTCGCGCCATGCGTGTGAGCGCCGCCGATGCTTCGCCCAGAATGACGCCCCCGCCCGTGTACAGCATGGGGCGCTTGGCGGCCAGCATCAGGTCCACTGCCTTGCGGATCTGTCCGGGATGGCCTTTGACGGTCGGGTTGTAGGAGCGCATGGAGATGCGCTCGGGATATTCGAATTCGGTGCGGTTGGCGCTGATGTCCTTGGGGATGTCCACCACCACGGGACCCGGGCGGCCGGTGGTGGCCACGTAGAACGCTTTCTTGATGGTGCTGGCCAGGTCGCGCACGTCCTTGACCAGGAAGTTGTGCTTCACGCACGGCCGGGTGATGCCGATGTTGTCCACTTCCTGGAAGGCGTCGTTGCCGATCAGGTTGGTGTTGACCTGGCCGGTGAACACCACCATGGGAATGGAATCCATGTAGGCGGTGGCGATGCCGGTGACGGCGTTGGTCGCCCCCGGGCCGGAGGTGACGATCACCACCCCGGGCCGCCCGGTGGCGCGGGCGTAGCCGTCGGCCGCATGGGTGGCGGCCTGTTCGTGCCGGACCAGCACGTGCTTGACGTCTTCCTGGCGGTACAGCGCGTCGTACACATGCAGTACCGCGCCGCCGGGGTATCCGAAAATATACTCGACGCCCTCCTCCTTCAGGCAGCGGACGAAGATTTCGGCACCGGTCAGTTCCACGCTGGTCTCCTGCAGATCCACGGCTGTCAGTGCGCGGCTCGTGGGTCTTCGGTGACGGACCGCAGGCCGCGCCGTTTGCCCACAACCACGTGAACGTCAACAAAAAACGCCCGACGACCGGGCGATGGCGCCGCACTGGCGCGATATTGCAAACTACTTATATTGCCACCGATGGTCAAGAGAATCCACGGCCTACGGCCCTGGAAGCAGGCAGCGGCGAAAAACAGGGTCGACGACTCCACCGCGCCGGCCCCCCGCCTGCGGTTCATCGGGCGGCAACGGCGCCGGCGCCGTTTACGGCTCCCGGGAGCCGCTCCTTCCGTGGGTGATGTGCTCCAGGTGCTGCCGGGCACGCTCGATCAACGCACGCTCGATGCCGTTCTGCTCGGCGACCAGCAGGCCGAGGGACTGCCCCGGCACCCCCACCTCCAGCACATAGGTGGGCCGCAACTGATCGTGATCGAAGCGCATGGAGGCGTTGAGCAGGTGGGGACGGTTGGCGGCATATTCCTTGAGGGGTGACAGATGGGTGTTGACGATGCCCTGCACTTCGCGCTCGGACAGCTCGTCCAGCACGGCCATGGCCAGCGCCGCCCCCTCTTCCGGATCGGTTCCGGTGCCCAGCTCATCCAGCAGCACCAGGGTGCTGGCGTCGGCTTCCTGCAGGATGCGTTTGAGCACCTCCACATGGCCGGCGAAGGTGGACAGGTGGTGGAACAGGCTTTGCCGGTCGCCAACGTCCACCATGACCCGCCGGTAGTCTCCCACCACACAGTCGCCCTCGGCGGGAATGTGCAGCCCGCAATGGGCCATGGTGACCAGCAGTCCCACCGTCTTCAGCGCCACCGTCTTGCCGCCGGTGTTGGGTCCCGAGATGAGCATCAGGCGCTGAGACGAGTCCAGCCGGATCGACAGGGGCACCGGACGCTCCAGGGTGCCGTCGGCGAACTGCAGCAGCAACAGCGGATGATAGGCCTCGTTCAGCGCCACCAGCCGCTCTTCCACCAGTTCGGGCGCATGGGCGTTCATGGTGGCGCTGAGCCGGCCGGCCGCCAGCGCCAGATCGATCCAGGTCAGCGCCGCGATCAATTCCTCCAGGGGGCCGTGATGGGTCCGCAGTTCGGTGGTGATGTTGCGCAGCACCCGCTGCTGCTCGGCATTGAGCTTGCCGGTCACGGTCTCCAGCCGGTTGTTGGCCTGCACGGCCTCCATGGGCTCCACCACCGCATCGCGACCGCCCATGGCGCTGCCGCGGCGCACACCGCGCACCTTGTCGGCCAGCCGTTCATGGACCACCACCACCGCCCGGTCGTTGTGCCAGACGACCTTGTCGGGGTCCTTCAGGTGCTCCTTGATATCCGCGCGCTGCATGCGCTCGGCCA
>DATFML010000032.1:0-3469 GCA_035266965.1 Gammaproteobacteria bacterium | reverse complement strand
CGGGCCGCCGCAGCCGCCGGGGCAGGGCCAGGGAGGCGACCGGAAAGTTCTCGTAGTGTTCCTTCGCCATGTCGCCGCAATAGGCATAGGCGCGCTTCAGCGCAGTTGAGCTCATGGCGGATGTCACTCGGCCGGAGCAGGGCCGGTGTCGGTGGTTTCCACGCGGCGCGGTGCGCGCTCGACCTGGTCGAGCTCGGGCACTTCCTTGTTGGCGCTGATGCCCATTTCCGAAAACTTGCGCGCCCCGGGCAGTATGCGGGTGTCGAAGGAGCCGACGGCCTTGTTGAAATGTCCGACGCTGCTGTCCAGAGACTTCCCGAGGCGCGTCAGGTGCTCGGCAAAGGTGACCAGCCGGCCGTACATCTCCTCGCCGACGCTGCGGATCTTCTCGGCGTTCTCCGCCAGTTGTTCCTGGCGCCAGCCATAGGCCACCGCCCGCAGCAGGGCCACGAAACTGGTGGGGGTGGCGAGGATCACCTTGGAGGCCAGGGCGTCCTCCAGCAGGCTGCGGTCCAGGTCGAGGGCGGCACTGAGGAACTGGTCTCCCGGGATGAACAGCACCACGAAATCGGGCGCATTGGCGAACTGCTGCCAGTAGCTCTTGGCCGCCAGCTCGCGCACCCGTTCGCGCACCTTGCGGGCATGGCGCTGCAGGGCCGCGGCGCGGGTCTCGTCGTCGCCGGCCTCCACGGCGCTGAGATAGGCGTCCAGAGGGGTCTTCGCGTCCACCACGATGTCCCGGCCGTCGGGCAGGCTGACCACCATATCCGGGCGGATGGCGCCGTCCTCGGTCCGTACGTGGGGCTGTTCGACGAAATCGCAGTGCTCCACCATGCCGGCCAGCTCGGCCAGGCGCTTGAGGGTCATCTCTCCCCACTGTCCGCGCACTTCCGGACGGCGCAGGGCCTGCACCAGGTTGCGGGTTTCCCCCTGCAGCAGTCGATGGGCCTCGGCCATGGTCTCCAGGTGTTTGCTGAGCGAGCCGTAGGCTTCCTGGCGCTCCTTCTCCATGCGCCGGATCTGCACCTCGGTCTTTTCCATAACCTCCCGGATAGGCTTGACCAGGGTTTCCACCGCCTTCTCGCGTTGGGCCAGCTCGTTCTGGGCCTGCTGCTGAAAGCCCTTCAGATTCTCCTGAGCCAGCTTCAGGAACTCCGAGCTGTTGTGCTTGAGGGCGTCGCTGGCCAGGGCGCTGAACGTATCGGTCAGTTGTGAGCGGGCCTGTTCGTGGGCGGCGGACTGTTCGCGTCGGGCGCGGCGCTCGGCGTCCAGTTCAGCCGTCAGACGGGCGTTTTCCCCGCGCAGCGGTCCGATGATGCGCAGGCTGCGCAGGTAGCTCAGCAGCGCGCCCGCCAGGGCGGCGAGCAGCAGGGCCAGCACCAACAGGGCGAGATTGGAGGCACTCATGGCGCCACATTCTAACACCGTGGCCGGGCACGGGTGGGGCGCAGAGGGAAGGTACGGGAAGGATGGGAAAGACGTCCGCCGGCCTGTCGGGCCGGCGGACGGGGGGAGCTCGAAGGCCTCGGGGGCGCGCTAGGACCGCTTTTCCTTCGCGGCCGCTACGTGCTTGCGCTTGTCCATCCGGGTGTGGCGCTCCATGCGGCGCTTCTCCCAGGCGGCAAACTCGGCCTCGTTCATCCTGCCGGACCTGGCGACATGCTTGAACTCCCGATGCAGGCTGCGCAGATGGCGGGCCTCCTTGGCGTCGATATATCCATCCCGGTTGCGGTCCAGCTTGTGGAAGCGGGCGCGGATGTGGGCCCCAATGGCGGGCGCCGTCGGAGCCGGCTTGGCGTCGGGCGCGTTCTGCGCAGTGTGCCCGTGCTGAGCGCCGCTGTCGGCCCCCGCGAAGGCAACGCCGCTGGCCAGCAGGGACAGGCTTGCTGCAAGAATCAGGGACTTCTTCATGGATTGTTCTCTCCAAACTAACACTATTAGAGTTCTCGAGCCCACGACCGCCGGAACGGGCGGGGCCGCTTTGGGATCGGTGGGCCAGGCACCGGGCCCGTACAGATCTTCCCGGCCTGATCCGCCGGAGGTTTACGTATCCAAACCTTGTGCCATGAGCAAATATTTAATAAAAAGCATAGGTTATAAAATCCGGCTGGAGTGCTTCTGTCTCCTGCCGGAGAGCGTGCTCGGCGCCGAAAGTCCGGCTGTCGGTGGTTTTTCTTTGTGCGTCATACGGTTCCGTCGAAATCTGGAGTGTCGTTCCTGAACGACAGGATGAAGCCGGCAGCGGTGCCGGACCGTGCCCGCCGAAAGCGGCGAAACGGGGCGTTCCCGGTCCGTTCGGCGTCTCCGCCCGGCTACGGCTTATGGTACGTTGGAGCACCGGTGGCGGGCTGGTAATGTGCCGTTATTGGGAACATGAAGCAGGCTTCGTCGGGAGGGCAATGGGTGGCAGACAGCATCAAACGCCTGACAGTGGTTCGCCACGCCAAGTCCAGTTGGAAGCACGCCGGTTTGTCCGATTTCGACCGGCCGCTGAACGGCCGCGGCCAACGGGATGCGCCCCTGATGGGAAAGCGCCTCGCGAAACGGGGCCTGCAGCCGCAACGACTGGTATCCAGTCCGGCCAGGCGGGCCCTGACCACCGCCCGTGTGATTGCAGGCGAAATCGGCTACCCCATCGAAGCCATCGTTACCGACCGGCGTATCTACGAAGCCTCCGTGCCCGATCTGCTGACGGTGATCGGCGAGCAGCCCGGGGACTGCGCCGAGCTGATGCTGGTAGGCCACAATCCGGGCCTCACGGACTTGTGCAATCACATCGCGCCGCGTTCCATCGAGAACCTCCCCACCGGCGGCGCATTCTGCGTGCAGTTCCGGATCGCCGACTGGCAGGAAGTGGAGTGGACCACGGGAGAGCTGGTGTTCTTCGATTTTCCCAAGAACGAGTCTCCCCCGTAGGCCGCGACCTTTTGTGACCGAACAACCAGTAAAGCGCCACGGAAGACACGGAAAGCACCGAAAATTATGTAGAGCGCAATAAGCGCAGCGCATTGCGCGGAACGCTTCCGTAAGAGCCACGGAATCCACGGAATCCACGGAAAAGTTGTTAAGGAAGATCGAAGGCGCCACGGAACACACGGAAAGCACGGAAAGGTCATGTAGGGCGCAATAACCGAAGGGCATTGCGCCGAATGTTGGAAGGGTGGCGACGAAGCCACAGAACCTGCAGTGGAGCGGGGCCTGTTGCGAGGCCCGCGGGCAGCGGGTAATGGCACCCTTCAGGAACGCTGCGGCGCTGCCCCTGAATGTTTCCTTCCGTGGATTCCGTGGCTCTTACAAGGTTTTCCGGGAGTCCGGTGCAATGCGCTGCGCTTATTGCGCCCTACGGGGTGAGCGGTTCCCGAATGATTGCGTCCGTGCTTTCCGTGTTTTCCGTGGCGCATTGGGGTTTGTAGTGGTCAACCGTTTCCGGACAGTTTGTTAAGGGCTGTTTTGGGTTTCGGTTCATGTA
>DATFML010000031.1:0-3049 GCA_035266965.1 Gammaproteobacteria bacterium | reverse complement strand
ACTTGCCGCACCCATGCGCGCGGCCGCAGTGAGCTCGTCCACGAACCCGAACTGCGACAGGTCTGTCATCCGCTGCGGATACAGGATGCCGCTCAGATGGTCGCATTCGTGTTGTACCACCCGGGCGTGGAAACCGGTGGCCTCG
Source organism: Gammaproteobacteria bacterium (assembly GCA_035266965.1). Classification (GTDB taxonomy): domain Bacteria; phylum Pseudomonadota; class Gammaproteobacteria; order DATFLG01; family DATFLG01; genus DATFML01. The sequence goes on along the minus strand of DATFML010000031.1, from coordinate 2,904 downwards.
CGCTGAATGGGTGCGCCCGAGGGGTCGAAACCCCGGTATCGTATGTGCGTCCAGCGTGGCACCAGCCCGCGCAGGCCGGGCAGGCTGAGACAACCCTCCCAGGCCACGTCCTGGTCAGCCGACAGCGGTTCGATCCCGGGGTTGACGAGAACCGTGCGGGGCACCGGCTCGGCATCGGGATAGCGCGGATTGGCGTCAAAGCCGAAGGCGACGACAGCCACACTGACACCGATCTGGGGAGCCGCCAGCCCGGCACCGTTCTCGGCCGCCATGGTGTCGAACAGGTCGGTGACCAGGACCTGCAGCTCCGGCGTATCGAACGCCGTGACCGGATCCGCCGGGCGCTGCAGACAAGGATGTCCCATGCGAAGAACCTTTCGGACGCTCACCACAGCCTCCCGCCTGCCGGTACCGGCCCCTATTATGCATCCTGCCCCGGGGGCGCACATCCCCGTGCCGGACCGGGTATCGGTTTGCCGGGGCGCTGTTAGAATGGGGTCGCCCGCAACCAGACCGACCGTGTGTTGCCACGGGGGAGGCCCGACATGGAACTTCCGGACATCAACGCCGACCTCAGCCGCCGTACGGTGGTGGCCACTGCCGACATGGAGTGGGAGTCGAGCCCCAGCGGGACGGTGTGGCGCAAGCCCCTGTTCCGGCAGGGCGGCGAGTACGGCCCGGTGACCAGCATTGTGCGCTACGATGCCGGCGGTGCCTTCCGGAGCCACAGCCATCCCCAGGGCGAGGAGATCCTGGTGCTGGAAGGCGTGTTTGCCGACGACCACGGCGAATATCCTGCCGGCACGTATCTGCTCAATCCCGACGGCAGCCGCCATGCACCGGCGTCGCCGGCCGGCTGTGTGCTGCTGGTGCGGTTGCGTCAGTATGCCGGTACGGACCGACGGCAGGTGGTGCTGGACACCGGCGCCATGGCCTGGCAGCCGGATCTGGTGCCCGCGACCTGGATCAAGCCCCTGTACCGGCAGCACGGCTATGCGGAGAACATGGCTCTGGTCAAATGGGAGGCGGGCGCCGAACTGCAACGGCATGCCCACCTCGGAGGTGAAGAGGTGCTGGTGCTGGAAGGCGCTTTCGAGGACGAATACGGCCGCTATCCGAAGGGAACCTGGATTCGCATGCCGCCGGCGAGCGAACATCGGCCGTTCAGCCGCGAAGGGTGCGTGCTGTACATGCGGGTAGGGGGGCTGGCGGGGGCCGAAGCGGACCTCTCGAGCGTTTCAGCTCGGATAGACGAGTAGCCACCAGACCAACCACAGGACGGCCGCCAACACCAGGAGCGACGCCGACAGAGCGCCGGCAGGGCGTTTGTCGGGTCTGCCGAAGGGGATCTGGTCCTTGCCGGCGGCCGCCGGCGCCTGGGCCGCTGCCCGCAATCTTGCCCATGTGTCGAGCAGGGCCGTAGAGGGCTGCCGAGGGTCCGCGCGCTGTTCTTCAACCACTTCCTCCAGCAGCCAGACGCCTTCGGGTTTGCCTTTGGGGAATTCGCTTTCCCGGGTGAACACCACCCGCCCGCTTACCGGGGTGCCGGGTACCAGGGCCTGGACCGCCACCACATCGCCATGCAGGGCGGGCAGGGGGTTGGGAAACGAGTAGCTGCGACCGTTGACGATCTGGGTCCAGGTGTCGATTGTCTCGCCGCCGTAGATCAGACCCGGGTAACGCTTCAGGCTCAGCAGCAGCATCCCGCCGGCCGTCAACGACAGTTGTTCGATCCACACGGTGCCGTCCATCCCGTCGGGGAACAGCACATTGCTCAGCGTCTGCGTTCCCAGGCGCTGCAAATTGCGGCGCAGGCGCCACTCGGTCACGACGCGCCGCAACCAGGGGACCGCGAACGCCAGCGCGGCCAGCAGCAATACGCTGGGGACCAGCCAGACAAACAGGCGGTCCGTGGGAGAGGGCAGCTTGTCGAGCAGTCGGTGTATCTGGTCTGTCATCGGTGTCCGGAATGCGGGCTTGCAGCGCAACCATACTGCATCGCGGGGTTATTGGGTACCGCCGGGTCAGCGCTACAGCAGCGCCGCCGCCACCCCGATCAACGAAGTGCCAAGAGGTGTTGCAGCGCCCGTTGGTCCTGAAACCAAGAGATTAAGAGTTGTATTTGTATTAAAGGCTTATGTGGATAATCTCAGAAAAGGATTCAGTTTACCTTCTTCAGACCCGTTCCGGGAGGGTGCGCTCCAGCCCTTGCGCCCAGGCGGCGACGAACTCCTGGAGGCTTTCAACGAATTCGGGGGCGTGCTCCGGGCGGTTGATGGTGCAGTGGGTCACTGTGGCTTCGGGTGCAGGCGGCAGCCCGGCCGTCACCGTCCAGGCTACGCCGTTGGGGCAGCCGGGGAGGGTGAACCTGACGCCCCCGCGGATGGACTCCCGACGGACCTGGAATTCGCCCCACAGGCAATAGATCATGCCTGCGTCCGCATCCGCCTCCCAGACCCTGTCGATGAGGTGACACCAGCGGGGCAGGCTGGCGACGGTCAGCAGCCGCTGCAGCGCCTGCTCGTGACAGGGTGTGCGGGCATAGGCGAAAAATTCCATGGCCGCATTGTAACGGAGGGATTTGGCCCCGGACTATGCCAGTGGAGATATAAACGAAACTTGGCGGCTGTGGCACGATATGCGTCTCTGCCGCTGTTGCGACTGCAATCACCTCGGACAGCCCGGCGAGGCGTCGCCTGCGGCTCTCCCACTGTGCTCATGTGGTTTAGTGAGCAAGAGATCGCTTATGGACTATCTGCCTCTTTTTCATAGCCTGCGCGGCGAACCCTGTGTGGTGGTCGGCGGGGGCGTGGTGGCTGCCCGCAAGGTGCGGCTCCTTCAGCAGGCCGGCGCCACCGTGACGGTGGTTGCGCCGCAACTGTGCACCGTGCTGGAACAGGAAGC
>DATFML010000030.1:0-11535 GCA_035266965.1 Gammaproteobacteria bacterium | reverse complement strand
CGGCCGAGCGCTCGTACAGGGATTGGACAGTGGACCGCAGCCCGTCGCCCTCGCTGACCACGAACAGCTTGTCCATGTGGGTACTGGCCACCGGCTCGCCGCCCGCCGGCGCCAGCAGCATGACCCGGGTGACATGGGCATCGTCGCCGGCGCCCTGCGCCAGGGCCTTCAGCACGGCCGCGCCCCCCATGCTGCCGCCCACCAGCGCAATATGCTGATAGCCTTCGTGCTCCAGGAAAGCCACGGCCCCCAGCACATCCTGGTACAGATGGGCATCGTCCGGCGCAGTACTGTTGCCGTAGCCACGAAAGTCGAACGGCAGGGCGGTCACGCCCTCCTGCTGCAGGCGGCGAGCCTGGGGATACCAGCTTTCCTTGTTGAAGACGGCCCCATGGGCCATGACCACCGCCAGGGTCTTGCCGGCCGGAAAAAGCGAGCCTTCGATGGTGCCGCCGTCGGCGGTCCGGAACTGGACCGCGTGATGGCCGGTGGCGCCGGAGGCGGGGGGCACGGCCAGCAGAGCCAGCAGCGCGGGAAACAGACGAAACAGCCGTGCCGAGGGACGGGTGCAGCCCATGGCGCACTCCTTTGCAGTCGTGGGTGTCGGTTCAGGATAACACCGCCGCAGGCGTGAGCGCTCCCTTGGATGCGGGCGCAAAAAAAAGCCCCGGGGGGACCGGGGCAAGAGGGGGTACTACTTGGGGGGAAAGAAAAAATCCTTTTAGCGCACCCGGCCACCCATGCCGCCCAGCCCGGTCACGGGGGCCAGATCCGACATGCCGCCCAGATCGACCCCCGCGCCCACACCGGCATCCACCGGTGCGCCCATGGAGGCCGCACCCACATCCAGCAGTGAGTCCTCGAGGAACGCGTTGCCGGTCACGGAATCGTCGTCCAGGGAGTCAAAGCGTGCCGAATGCACGCCCATGGCGTCGGTGGCCCAACCTTCGCCCCAGGGGCTGTTGTGGTCCGCAAAGGCGGCCGGCGCGGCGGCCAGGGCAAGAACGATTCCGGAGACTGCGCTCTTCAGATTGATCCGTATCATGAACAACTTCCTCTGATGTTGGGTGCGACTGCTTGCACGGGACCTAGTGTCCTCGCCTTGGCTGAAATCAACCTGAAAATCCGATGCACTGGCGCACCTCCCGCACGGAGCGATTTTAAGTCATTGAATTAGGGCCTGTTAACGCTGCAGGGATCATCGGCGACCCCTATAGCGTTAACAGCAGCCCTAATGAAAATCCCGGGAGCGGCTGGCAAGCCGGCCCAGCCAGGCACTGCGGTCCTCCAGACGGCTGGCGATCACATGCAGCACCTGCCCTTCGCGCTGCACCTCGCCGCTGACCACCAGCAGGCTGGCGCCCACCAGGGGCCGGCGCTGGCGCTCGGCGAGCCTGGGCCAGACGATGACCTGCAGGGTCCCGGTTTCGTCCTCCATGGTGACGAAGATGACCCCGGCGGAACTGCTGGGACATTGCCGACAGGTCACCAGGCCGGCCGTACGGACCCGGCTGCCATGGGGCAGCGCCCGCACCTGCTCGGCGCTGCGCAGGCGCTCGCGGGCCAGGCGCGGGCGCAGCAGTGCCAACGGATGGCGCCCCAGGGTCAGCCCCAGGCTGGCATAGTCGGCGACGATGTTTTCGCCCTCGGAAGGCACCCGCAGGGCCGGGCACGACTCGGCGGCGACGGCCTCTTCGAACAGGGGCAATGTCGGCTCCACCCCGGCGCAGGCCCAGCGGGCCTGGTGACGGTCGCCGGCCAGTCCCGCCAGGGCGTCGGCCGCCGCCAGGGCCTCCAGGTCCGGGCCTGTCAGGCCCGCCCGCCGGGCCAGCTCGTCCACATTCTCGAAAGCGGCCCGCAGGCGGGCGGTGATCAGCCGCTCGGCGCCGGCCCGGGACAGGCCCTTGACCAGACGCAGACCAAGGCGCAGGGCGGGGAAAAAAATGGGGTCAGAGTCTGCGACTCTGACCCCATTTTTTTCCAGCGTGCAGTCCCAGTCGCTGGCGTTCACGTCCACCGGGCGCACCTCCACGCGATGGCGACGCAGGTCCTGCACCAGCTGGGACGGGGCGTAAAAACCCATGGGCTGGGCATTGAGCAGGGCACAGGTGAAGGCGGCCGGCTCATGGCATTTCAACCAGGCGGACACGTACACCAGCAGGGCAAAGCTGGCGGCGTGGGACTCGGGAAAGCCGTACTCGCCGAAGCCCAGGATCTGCTGGAACACCTGGCGGGCGAAAACTTCCGGGTAGCCGCGCTCGGTCATCCCTTCCAGCAGGCGCCGCTCGAAAGGCTCCAGCCCGCCGCGCCGACGCCAGGCGGCCATGGCCCGGCGCAGACGGTCGGCCTCGCCGGCGCTGAAGCCGGCGGCCACCATGGCCAGCTTGATCACCTGCTCCTGGAAGATGGGCACACCCAGGGTGCGTTCCAGCACCTCGCGCACCGCTTCGGAGGGATAGCTCACCGGCTCCAGCCCCTGCCGGCGGCGCAGGTAAGGATGGACCATGTCGCCCTGAATGGGGCCGGGGCGCACGATGGCGGTCTCGATCACTAGGTCGTAGAAGCAGGCCGGCTTCAGGCGCGGCAGCATGGCCATCTGGGCGCGGGACTCGATCTGGAAAACCCCCACGGTGTCGGCCTGCTGGATCATGCGGTACACCGCCGGGTCCTCCGCCGGCACGCCGGCCAGGGTCAGGCGCCGGCCGCTGCAGCCGGCCACCAGCTCGAAGGCGCGGCGGATGGCACTCAGCATGCCCAGCCCCAGCACATCCACCTTGAGCAGCCCCAGGGCATCCAGGTCGTCCTTGTCCCACTGGATGACGGTGCGCTCGGCCATGGCGGCGTTCTCGATGGGCACCAGCCGGGACAGGGCGCCGCGGGCGATCACGAAGCCGCCCACATGCTGGGACAGGTGACGGGGAAAGCCGATCAGGGCGTGGACCAGGGTAATGACCCGTCCCACCAGGGGATTGTCCGGATCCAGCCCCGCTTCCCGCAACCGGGCGGGAGCCACCTCGCGTCCGTCCCACCAGTGGATGGCCTTGGCCAGCCGGTCCACCTGATCCAGGGACAGCCCCAGGGCCTTGCCCACGTCCCGCACGGCGCTCTTGGGGCGGTAGCTGATCACGGTCGCCGCCAAAGCGGCCCGCTCCCGGCCGTACTTGCCGTAGATGTACTGGATCACCTCCTCGCGGCGCTCGTGCTCGAAGTCCACGTCGATGTCCGGCGGCTCGTTGCGTTCCCTGGAGATGAAACGCTCGAACAGCATGTCCATGCGGGCCGGGTCCACCTCGGTGATGCCCAGGCAGAAGCACACCGCCGAGTTGGCTGCCGAACCCCGTCCCTGGCAGAGGATGCCGCGACGGCGGGCAAAGGACACGATGTCATGGACGGTGAGGAAGTACGGCTCGTAGTGCAGCTCGGCGATCAATGCCAGTTCGTGATCCACCAGGGCGCGCACCTTCGGCGACGCGCCGCCGGGCCAGCGCCGCGCCATGCCCTCATGGGTCAGCCGGCGCAGGTGGCCGGCAGGCGTGTCGCCCGGCGGCACCAGTTCCTCCGGGTACTCGTAGCGCAGCTCCTCCAGGGAAAAGGTGCAGCGGGCGGCCACCCGCAGGGTTTCGGCCAGCAGCGCCGGTGGATAGAGCCGTGCCAGGCTCTCCGGCCGACGCAGATGGCGCTCGCCGTTGGCGTGCAGCCGGTGGCCGGCCCGGGACACGGTCAATCCATGACGAATGGCGGTCAGGGTGTCCTGCAGGGCGCGGCGGCCACGGGCATGCATGTGCACATCGCCGGCGGCCAGCAGGGGCAGCCCGGTGGTGCGGGAAAGCCCGCGCAGGGCCGCCAGGCGGAGGCCGTCTCTGCCGTCGAGGCTCTGTTCCACCGCGATCCAGGTGCGCCCCGGAAAAGCGGCGCCGAGCCATCGGGCCGCTCCAAGTGGGGCGGGCCCATCACCCGGCAGCAGCAGGGCCAGGCAGCCTTCGCCATGGGCGGCCACCTGGGTGCGGGTCAGGCGGTAACCGCCCTTGGGCGCCTGCCGGCGACCGGCGGTGATGAGCTCGGCCAGGTTGCCGTAGCCGTCCCGATCCATGGCCAGCAGCACCAGCCGCACGCCGTCCTCCAGGGTGAGCTCGGTACCGATCAGCAGCTTGAGCCCGCAATCCCGGGCGGCCAGATGGGCGCGCACCACGCCCGCCAGGGAGCATTCGTCGGTCAGCGCCAACGCCGTATAACCCAGCTCGTGGGCGCGCTGCACCAGTTCCTCGGGGTGGGAGGCGCCGCGCAGGAAGGTGAAGTTGGAAATCACGTGAAGCTCGGCATAGCCGGGCGCGGGACAAGCTTTCATGACGACCACCGATACTGTATATAAATACAGTATCACTTAATTGAGGTGAAATTCATCCATGAACTTCCCGGGGTCGCGCACGTCACACAGAGCAGCGGACCGACAACGGACAGGACGAGCAGCTATGGTCGAATTGAGGTTGGCGGATGGAACCCTCTTTCTGGAGGTCCGCGGCTGGAGCCGTCTGTGGACCCTGAAGCATCGGCTGCAGTTTCCGTTTGCCGCCATCCGTGACATCCAGCCGGCCGCGCCCCTGCTGGCCCGCAAGGTGCGCAAGGGGCTGCGCCTGATCGGCATCAACATCCCCGGCCTGATGACCGCCGGGGTGTTCCGCCACCACCGCCGCTACACCTTCTGGAACGTACGCCACCCGAGCAATGCCGTCGTCATCGAGCTGGCCGGCGAACGCTATACCCGTCTGATCGTGGAAGTCCCCGACCCGGAAAACACGGTGCGGGAGGTCCGCGATGCCGTGCGGGCCATTTCATGGAACAAATAGGGCGCTTGCCGCGTCCCCACGGGGGAGCTGTTCCGCTCGCCCTTACATACCAAGGAAAGGAGATTGTTTCATGCGTAAGACGTTGCTTTTCCTGTTCGCCCTGTGCCTCGCCGTGCCGGCTTTCGCCGATACGGGCATGATCACCATGCGCAGCAGCCATAACGTGCCGCAAACCGCCGAGCGGCTGGAGAAGCTGATCAAGGAAAAGGGGTTGACGCTGTTCGCCGTGGTCAACCACCAGGCCAATGCCGAGAAGGTGGGACTGAGCCTGCGACCCACCACCCTGGTCATCTTCGGCAATCCCAAGCTCGGCACACCGCTGATGCACTGCAAACAGACGGTGGCCCTGGACCTGCCCCAGAAGGCACTCATCTGGCAGGACGCCAAGGGCCAAACCTGGCTTTCCTATAACGACCCCCACTACCTGGCGCGCCGTCACGAGATCACCGGCTGTCGTGCCGTGATCAAGAAAATCGGGGGCGCCCTGAAGGGGCTGGCCACGGCCGCCACCCAGAACTGAAAACTCAGCCGAATACACCCTGCAGAAACCAGCCGCGGGCGCCGCGCAACTCGCGGTAGATCCAGAAGCGGGCCCCCTGGGGGTCGGAGGCGATGAAGTAATCGCGGGCCATGTCGCCGCCGTCCCACCAGCCGCTTTCGATGCGCTCGCACTCCGGCTCCAGGGTCAGCGGGCCGGCCAGCCAGGGGCGGCCGGCCCGCACCTGCAGGGCAACCGGTTCGGGCAACAGCCATAACGGCCGCCGCACGGGCTGCAGGGTCGCCCCGACCGTGCCGGGCTCGCAGGCCCGCCAGGCATATTCGGGGCGGTGCTCGGCAACCTGACACACACCGTGCACGGCCTTCTCGCCCAGGCGCGCCTGCAGTTGCTCGATCAGGGCATTGACGTTGCCGTTTCCTCCCTCGGCCACGGCCCCGACCCAGTCCCGGGTTTCTCCGGGCAAGGCCGTCAGGGTCGGCGCCGACAGCCCGATCTCCCGCACCGGCAACGGCAGCGCGACCCGTTCCAGACGCACGCGCAGCAGGTCCAACAGGTGCCGGGCATCGCGACTGGGTGCGGTAAGCTCCAGGGCGACATCCGTTGCCTGCGCCGCCTGATGGAAAAGCCGCAGTTGCAGGCTCTGCACGCCCTCCAGGCGGGCCTGCAACAGGCCGGTCAGCTCCAGGACCAGGCGCCGCAGGGCAAACAGCAGGGCCTCCACTTCCAGGACTTCCGCCGGCAGAATCAACCGACTGTCGAAACGGGCGGGCGGCACGAAGTGTGTCCGCGGGTCCGGCTGCCGGCCCAGCGCCCGATCCAACGCCTCCACCAGCGCCGGACCCAGCCGACGGGCCAACCCGTCCCGGGGCAGACGCAGGCAGTCCCCGAGATTTTCCAGCCCCATGCCCTGCAGGCGGGCCAGCTGAGCCGCTTCCAGATCCAGGACAGCCAGTGGCAGGCGCACCAGGGCCTTCACCAGTGCGCCCTGCCCCTGCACGCCGACGCCCTCCCCGGCCCGTGCCAGCCAGACAGCGGCCAGGGGTGTGGGGGCCAAAGCCAACTGGGCCTGATAACCCAGGGCCGCCAGGCCGTCCATGACCTGACGTTGCAGCCGGGCGGCACCGCCAAAGAGGTTCAGGCTGCCCTCCACCTCCAGCAGCAGGGTCGCGGGCGGTTCCAGGCTGATGACGGGCGTGAACTGCCCCGCCCAGGCGGCCAGGCGCTCCAGGGCGCGGCGTTCGCGGATACTGTCCCGGGGTTGCACCCGCAAATCCGCCGCCAGGGCCTGGGCGGCCCCCACCGCCATACCGGTCCGCACCCCCAGGCGCCGGGCCGCCTGGTTGCAGGCCACCACCCGGGGGCCATGCCCCGCTGCGCCGCTGATCGCCAGAGGCGCGCCGTCACGCCCGCCCCGGACGAACACCTCCAGGGGCAACCAGGGCAGATTCGCACTGAGCCACAACATGGTCCGCGTCCAGATACACGGGCCCGGCAGCCCAGCCGCCGCGCCGCTTGAGAATTCGAACCGCCATGCCGTCACGCTCCGGCGTGACCTGCAGGCGCAAGGCCGCCGGCGATGGCCGCTCCGCCATGCGCTCGGGACGGAACAGCACCCCCCAGGTACGGCCGGCCTCGGCCGCCAGCTGCAGGCGCCGCAGGGTGCGCGAATCGCCGGCGGCCGGCCAGGCCAGCACCGCTCCGCAGGTGCCTGAACGCAGGGTCTGCTCCACGGCCCACAGGCCGTCACTGCCGGCCCGGGGATGGACCAGCAACACCCGTGACAGATCGACCCCGGCCGACGCCAGGGCGGGTGCATAGGGGATGTACGGCGGAGACACCCAGGCCAGCCAGCGCCGATCCCGGCTCAAGCGGGCCAGGGCCGGCATGACCAGACCCAGCGCGCCGACGCCCTCCCGGGAGGTGAGAATTTCGGTCAACGCACCCCGCGGCCAGCCGCCGCCCGGCAACAGCCCGTCCAGCTCCGGGTAGCCGGTGGGCAGGCTGTCGGCGGCGGGGGGCATCCGCCCTCCCCGCCACAGATCGGGGCGCTGCAGCAGATGATCCAGGTTCATATGGATTTGCCGTTGCGCAGGATGCCGACCCCCAGCCCTTCGATCACCAGGGGCTGGTGGCGCAGGTCCACCTCGATGGGGTCGAAGTCCGGATTTTCGGGCAGCAGCTGCACCCGCTGTCCCCGGCGCCGGAAGCGCTTCACCGTCACCTCGTCGTCCAGACGGGCCACCACGATCTGACCGTTGCGGGCTTCCCGGGTGCTGTGCACGGCCAGCAGGTCGCCGTCCAGAATGCCGGCATCGCGCATGCTCAGGCCGCGCACCCGCAACAGGTAATGGGCACGGGGGTGGAACAGGCCGGCGTCCAGGGGGTAATGGTCTTCGATATGCTCTTCGGCCAGGATGGGGCTGCCCGCCGCCACCCGGCCCACCACCGGCAGCCCGTCCGGCTCGGTCAGACGGATCCCCCGGGAGGCGCCGGGAAACAGCTCGACGACGCCCTTGCGGGCCAGGGCCTTCAGATGCTCCTCGGCGGCATTGGCCGACCGGAACCCCAAAGCGGTGGCGATCTCCGCCCGGGTGGGCGGGTAGCCCTGCTCGGCCATGAACTGGCGGATCAGATCGAGAACCTGGGTCTGGCGGGGGGTCAGGGATTCCACGGCGACGCTCGCTACTGGATGCCTATACAGTAGCTGTCATTATATACAGGATCGTGCCGCGGGCAACCCCGCTGTGGCTATCGTTACCGACCCCGTCGACGCACCACGTAGCCCCCCGCGACCAGCGCCATGAGCAGCAGGGTCGGATCGAAGGGCGCCGCCGGATTGAGTGCGCAACCGCCGCCACCGCTGCCACTGGCGCCCGATCCGCCGCCGGCCGCATTGTCGGTAACCCCGGCCGGCTTTGCCACCCCGACGCCGCTGGGGTCCTCGATCACGCCGTTGGCGGCACCGTCGGCGTCGTTGGGGCCGCCGTCCTCGATGGTCAACTCCACACAGCTGTCGCCCGCCCGCAGCCCGGCCTGGTAGCCCGGATCGCCGGCCGGCGGGCACAGGCCGTTGGCGCCCGGCGCCGAGGCGATGGCATTGTGGCTGTCCACCACGAACCCGCCCCAGCCCTGCCCGGGCACATATTTGCGGTACACGCCGTTGGCCGGGATGGGCACGCTCTGGGGAATGACCACGGTCACCGACTGCCCCGCATCGGCCAGCCCGGTCACCTTGAAGTCGAACAGCCCGCCCGGATAGGTAAACGTGTCGCTGCCGTCCACAGCCGCCGCGCCGTCCCTGCCGCCGTGGTTCAGCACGTCCTGGGCACTGACGCCGGCCGACCGGTGGCCCGCCGTCAGCGCCGTACTGCCCAGCGCCAGGTGCAGACCGGATTCCGTGGTGAGCAGATCCCGCGTGTTGAATCCGTCGCGGCCCTGCAGGACCGCTGCATCGGCAATACCGTCCAGATAGTTGGGAATACCATCCTGATCGTCGTCACCGTAGCCGTCGGCGGCATCGCTGCTGCCGTCACCGTTGCTGTCATGGCTGGCGCTGAGCACCGGCGGCGTGGACTTGACCTGCAGCAGCAGGGTCACCGCTGTCGGGTGAGCGGAATCGGCGCTGCTGGTTACCGTCAGCCGTACCGGATACATGCCGGGGGCCAGGCCCTGGGGGTCGAAGCTGAAGCTCGCCCCGCCGTTACCCACCGTGCCGGTCAGTGCATTGTCGGACCGGCTCCAGTCGTAGCCGTCGGTGGCGCCATCGTTGGCGTCGTGCACATGGGCGGTGACGGTCACCGTGCCGTTGCCCGGATAGATCGTACGGACCGCACGGCTACCCTGGGTCGCGTCGAGGCTGACGGTCGGCGCCACCCTGGACGGGGTGATGGTTACCGTCTGCGTGTCTTGGGCGCCCAATATGGCATTGGTGGGCGTCTTGAGGGTGAACACGACGGTCCGCGGCGGCTGGCCCGTCGCGCCGTGGTTGACGGTGTGGAAGGTGATGCTGCCCGTGGTGCCCGAGGCGATCACCACGGTGCCGGCCACGGCGTCGTCGTCACCGGGATTGCTGGCGGTGCCGCCGACCGTATAGGGGATGTCCACGGGATAGCTGGCCGCCGGACCGCTCAGGTGTACCGTCACCGTGCCGGTGCTGCCCTGACCCACGGTCTGGTCCGTGCCCAGGTTGACCAGCGGCAGCACGGTCACGGACTGGGTGGCATGGGCGGTGTTGCCGGCCCCGTCGGTCGCCTTCCAGGTCACCGTATGGGTGCCACTGGTGAACGGGCCGGGATTGACCGCCGTGGCCGACACGTTGCCGGACACGCTGTCCCGCGCGGTCGCGTGGCCCAGCGTCACGGCCGTGAAGTAGCCGCCGGCGGGCACGGTTACCGCCGTGGGCACGGTGATCACCGGCGGTGTGGTATCCACCACCTTCACCGTCTGGGTCGCGGTACCGCGGTTGCCGGCCCCATCGGTGGCGCTCCAGGTCACCCGATGGGTCCCCACCGTAAACGGCCCGGTGGTATCCGGCGTCGGCACCAGATTGCCGTCGACGTTGTCCACGGCCGTTCCGGTCCCCAGCGTCACGCTGGTGTGCGGACCCGTGGCCTCGGCGGTTACCTCCGGCGGCGGGGTCACCACCGGCGGCGTGATGTCGGCGGTGGTCACCACGATCTGCTGGGTGGCGGTGCCCACATTGCCGGCGGCATCCACCGCCGTCCAGGTGATGACGTGGGTCCCGACCTGGAATGGCCCGGTGGCGCTGGGGGTCGGGGTCAACGGGCCGTCGAAGTTGTCCATGGCGGTGGCGGTACCCAGGTTCACCGCGGTCAACGTGCCGGTGGCCTGCACCAGCTCGTCCGGGGGCGGCATCACCACCGGCGGGGTCCGGTCCGCCACGGTCACCGTGATGCTGGCCGAGCCCACGTTGCCGGAAGGATCGTGGGCGTAGGCCGTGAGTGTGACTGTCTGGCCGGGCGTCGCCGAGGTCGGATCCCAACTGAATTGATAGGGAGCGACACTGTCAGTGCCCACGTTGGTGCCGTTCGCAAACAGCTCCACGCTGCTGACGCCCACGTTGTCGGTGGCGCCGACGTCCACTGGTGTCACGGTGCTTACGGTGGCGCCGTTGCCCGGCGTCGTGATGCTCACCGACGGCGGCTGGGCATCGGTGCCGCCGGTGGCCAGCGCCAGCCTGACGGCAGCGGCCGCATCCACGCGGCCGTACCCGAAGTCGGGATCGCGACCGGCCGTGCCCAGGTCCACTGCGCTGTTCTCCAGCACGGACTGCACCTGGTCGGGGGTCAGGGCCGGATTGGCGGACATGACCAGGGCCGCCACCGCCGCCGTGGCGGGACTGGCGAAAGAGGTGCCGCTGACCGCACCATAGCCGCCACCCCGCAGGGTGGACCAGATCCCCTCGCCGGGAGCCGAAACGTCCACGGCCGCGCCGTAGTTGGACCAGCTCGCCTTGGTGTCGCTGCTGGTGGTGGCGGCCACCGTGATGATGTTGGGCTGATCCACGGTCCCCACGTCGGCATCGCTGTTGCCGGCTGCCACCACCACCACGCCGCCCTTGCTGTGCATGTAGGCGGCGGCGTTCTGCACCAGCGTATCGCTGGTGACGTTGTAGCTGATGTTGGCGACCTTGGCGCCGTGGTCCGCCGCCCAGATCAGGCCCTGGGCTATGTCGTAGGTGGAGGCGAGCCCTTTGGAGTCGTTGGTCACCCGCACGGGCAGGATGCGCACTGCCGGCGCGATGGAAGCCACCCCGATGCCGTTGTCGGTCAGCGCCGCGATCACCCCTGCCACCTCGGTACCATGTCCGAAGACATCGGACGTGTTGCTGCTGTCGTCCGCGGAGTTGTGCCCAGGCAACAGCTGACCGGCCAGATCGGGCTGGCTGGCGTCGATGCCGGTGTCCAGCACGGCCACCGTCACGCCGCTGCCGCGGGTGACGTCCCAGGCGCTGGTCACCTGCATCCTGGCCAGGTGCCAGGCCCTGTAATAATCGGGGTCGTTGGGGGCGGTCGCGGAAGGCGCCACCAGGCGTTCGCGTTCGGCGAACGCGATGTCACCGTCGCCACTCAATTCCTGGGCAACGGCCTGTTCCAGGCCTGCGGGTACGGCGAGCACATGGGCGTTGATGGCCCTGAGCTGTCCTTTCACCTTGGCCCCGTAGAAGCCGAC
>DATFML010000029.1:0-14369 GCA_035266965.1 Gammaproteobacteria bacterium | reverse complement strand
CAGATTCTGAACCCGCAGGTGGCAGGCCACCTGATAGGCGATCTTGCCGAGCTTTTCCTTGAAGTCCGTACGCAGCTTGTCTTCCTTGTGGCGCAGCATCAGATATTCGAACGGATCGTAGATATGGTCCCTCACTTTAAGTACGTCGGCATCGCCCGCGAACAGCAGCGGCAGTTCCTGCTTGAACATCAGCACGCAGGAAGGCACCGGCGCCACGATGTCCCACCCTTCGTCGATCAGCCGCACCAGCTGGGGAATGTTGGCGTCCTTGAGTTTCTCCACCGCTTCCAGGTCGCCCAGTTCCAGTTTGGGCATGCCGCAGCAGCGCTCCTGCTCCGGCAGGGTCACGGGGATGCCGTTGTGCTCGAACACCGCCACCAGATCTTCGCCGATGTCGGGCTCGTTGTAGTTGCCGTAACAGGTGGAGAACAGCGCGACCTTGCCGGTGGTCCCGCCCGCCGCCTCGGCGCGCCCCGCATCGGCATGGTGCCCCTGCAGACGCTTGCGCAGGGACCGGCTGTGGTAACTCGGAAGCACCGCATCGGGATGCACGCCCAGCACCTTGTCCAGCAGCTTGCGGGCCGCTCCGTTGCGATTGGCCGCATTGACCGTCGGGGACACCACCGGAATACCGGCCAACCGGCCCACTGCGTCGGTGGAGGTCAACATGCGATCGCGGCGGCTGGTCTGTCCCTTGCTGTACTTCACGGCTTTGGCGCGC
Source organism: Gammaproteobacteria bacterium (assembly GCA_035266965.1). Lineage (GTDB taxonomy): Bacteria > Pseudomonadota > Gammaproteobacteria > DATFLG01 > DATFLG01 > DATFML01. The sequence goes on along the minus strand of DATFML010000029.1, from coordinate 13,648 downwards.
AGCATCAGGTGAGGGAAATCCACGTTCCACTCGTGGGGCGGGACATAGGGGCATTTGGTCATGAAGCACATGTCGCACAGATAGCAGTGGTCGACCACGTCCCAGTAGGTGTTCTTGTCGACCCCGTCCAGCTCCATGGTCTCCGATTCGTCGATGGCGTCGAACAGGGTCGGGAACGCGTGACACAGGCTGAAGCAGCGTCGGCATCCGTGACAGATGTCGAAAACCCGTTCCAACTCGGCGAACAGGGCGCCTTCGTCGTAGAACTCCCCCTTCTTCCACTCCAGCGCGTGGCGTTCCGGTGCCTCCAGGCTGCCTTCCCGGCTACCCTCTGTCGGTGCGGACATGGACTGCACTCCCATGTAGGAATTCGATGGGACGGGGGCCGGCCAACGCCGCCCCCGTCCTGGTACAACTGACTGCAGTGCTCTACTTGTCCAGACCGTCCAGCGCCTTCTGGAAGCGGTTGGCGTGGGAACGCTCCGCCTTGGCCAGGGTCTCGAACCAGTCAGCGATTTCGTCGAAGCCTTCCTCGCGGGCGGACTTGGCCATACCCGGATACATGTCGGTGTACTCGTGGGTCTCGCCGGCAATGGCGGCCTTCAGGTTGTCGGACGTGCCGCCGATGGGCAGACCGGTGGCCGGATCGCCCACCTGTTCCAGATACTCCAGGTGACCGTGGGCATGGCCGGTTTCGCCTTCGGCCGTGGAGCGGAACACCGCCGATACGTCGTTGTAACCTTCGACATCGGCCTTGGATGCGAAGTACAGATACCGCCGGTTGGCCTGGGACTCGCCCGCAAAGGCGGCCTTCAGATTCTCTTCGGTCTTGCTGCCTTTCAGATCTGCCATGGATGCTTCCTCCGTCTTGCACTATGGAACGGGCATATGCCCATTGAATTTAGACTCAGTCTAAATTAAGAAAAAATTTAACTCAGTGCGGGAAATCTGTCAACGGCCGTTGCAGGCCGCGAACCCGCTCCGGGATCGGCTCTGCGAATTGACCCTCCCGCCGGTGCTACGGTAACGTAAGTCCATCCCTCCGGAGTTGCAATACGTGGCCAAGAAACGCAGCACCCCACCGGATTTCGAAAACGCCCTGAAGGAGTTGGAAGGGTTGGTAGAACAAATGGAAAAGGGCGACCTCAGCCTGGAAGAATCCCTGCGCCACTTCGAACGCGGCATTCAACTGACCCGCACCTGCCAGCAGGCCCTGCAGGAAGCCGAGCAGAAAGTGGAAGTTCTGTTGAGCCGGGACGGCCAGCAAGTGGTGGCGCCGTTTGACAGTGAACAGTCCTGACCTTGCCCTGCATGCGTTCCTGGAGACCTGCCGCGCGCGGGTCAACCAGGCCCTGGACGCCCACCTGCCGGCGGCCGGCACGCACCCTGCCTCCCTGCACGAGGCCATGCGTTACACCGTCCTGGACGGCGGCAAGCGCGTGCGGCCCATGCTCGTCTACGCCAGCGGGCAAGCCATGGGAGCACCGGATGAGGCGCTGGACGGACCGGCCTGCGCGGTCGAATTCATCCATGCCTACTCGTTGGTCCATGACGACCTGCCGGCCATGGACGACGACGACCTGCGCCGCGGCAAGCCCACCTGCCACAAGGTTTACGGCGAGGCCACGGCGCTGCTGGCCGGCGATGCTCTGCAGGCGCTGGCCTTCTACACCCTGGCTCACCATCAGCCGCCGTCCGCAGAGGATGCCGTCCAGCGGGTCCGCATGCTCGAGTCGCTCGCCCTGGCGGCGGGATCTCGCGGCATGGCCGGCGGCCAGGCCATCGACCTCGATTCGGTAGGCCGGTCTCTGGACATCGCCGAACTGGAAGACATGCATATCCACAAGACCGGGGCCCTCATCCGGGCCAGCGTGCTGCTCGGCGCGCTGTGCCGCCGGAATCCGGACGAAGACCGGCTCACGGCTCTGGATCACTACGGCAAGTGCATCGGGCTCGCCTTCCAGATTCGTGACGACATCCTCGACGTCGAGAGCGATACCCAGACGCTGGGCAAACAAAGCGGCGCCGATCAGGCCCGCGACAAGCCCACCTACCCCGCCCTGCTGGGCGTGGACGGCGCCTCCCGGCGTGCGCGGGAGCTGCATGAAGAAGCCATCGCGAGCCTGTCCGACTTCGACGAGCGGGCCGATCCGCTGCGCTGGCTTTCGGCGTACATCGTGCAGCGCCCCAGCTGACTTCCAGTTCCCACTGCCTTGCGCGTTACGGCCCACCGGCCGATAATTCACAGTTTGAGGTAGCCGCTTCCGCGATGACCAGCCCGAACGCCTATCCGTTGTTGACCCGGATCAACACACCTGCCGACCTGCGCGCCCTTACGGAGTCCGACCTGGAGTCTCTGGCGGCGGAGCTGCGTGCCTTTCTCGTGGACTCGGTCAGCCGTACCGGCGGTCACCTGGCGGCGGGACTGGGAACGATCGAGCTGACCGTCGCTTTACATTACGTGTTCAACACCCCCGACGATCGGCTGGTGTGGGACGTCGGACATCAGAGCTACCCACACAAGATACTCACCGGGCGACGCGAGCGCATGGACAGCATTCGCCAGCGGGACGGACTGGCCGGCTTTCCCAAGCGCACCGAGAGCCCCTACGACGCCTTCGGGGTTGGCCATTCGAGCACCTCCATCAGCGCCGCCCTGGGCATGGCCGTGGCCGCCGCCCGCCACGGCAGCGACCGACGAGTGGTAGCCATCATCGGTGACGGTGCCATGACCGCCGGCGAGGCGTTCGAAGCCCTCAACCACGCCGGCGACCTGGGTGCCAACCTGCTGGTGGTACTCAACGACAACGAGATGTCCATCTCCCCCAACGTCGGGGCCCTGTCCAGCTACCTGGCCCGCGTGCTGTCCGGACGCATGTACTCCACGGTGCGCGAAGGCAGCAAGAAGGTGCTGAAGAACATGCCGCCCATGTGGGAGCTGGCACGCCGCGCCGAAGAACATGTCAAGGGCATGGTTGTGCCGGGCACCCTGTTCGAGGAAATGGGATTCAACTACATCGGCCCCATGGACGGCCATGATCTGCCGAGCCTGGTGCGTACCCTACGCAATCTGCGCGCCCTCAAGGGCCCCCGTCTGCTGCATATCGTGACCCGCAAGGGCAAGGGCTACGGGCCTGCCGAAGCCAATCCCTGCGCCTATCACGGGGTCGGTCGCTTCGACCCCGAGACAGGCCAGAGCCAGGCCGGAGGCGGGGGCGGCCCCACCTACACCCAGGTGTTCGGCGACTGGGTATGCGACATGGCCGAAGCGGACAGCGAGCTGGTGGCCATTACGCCCGCCATGCGCGAAGGATCGGGGCTGGTGCGGTTCTCGGAACGTTTTCCCGATCGCTACTTTGACGTGGGCATTGCCGAGCAGCACAGCCTGACCCTGGCCGCGGGCATGGCCTGCGACGGTCTGCGCCCGGTAGTGGCCATCTATTCCACCTTCCTGCAGCGGGCCTACGACCAGCTCATCCACGACATCGCGCTGCAGAACCTGCCGGTCACGTTCGCCATCGATCGTGGCGGCCTGGTGGGGCCTGACGGACCCACCCATGCGGGCAGCTTCGATTTGAGCTATCTGCGCTGCATCCCCAACATGGTGGTAATGGCTCCCGCCGACGAGAACGAATGTCGTCAGATGCTCACCACCGCCCATGAGCTGGGCGCACCGGCGGCGGTGCGCTATCCCCGAGGCAAGGGCCCGGGCGTCCAGGTCTCGGACGCACTGGAGAGCCTGCCGCTGGGCCGCGCTCAGGTCCGTCGAGAGGGCCGCAGCGTGGCGCTGCTGGCGTTCGGGAGCATGGTGACACCCTCCCTCGAAGCGGGCGAGCAACTGGACGCCACCGTCGTTAACATGCGCTTCGTCAAGCCGCTTGACGAAGAGCGCATACTGGCCCTCGCCGACACCCACGATCTGCTGGTGACAGTGGAGGAAAACGCCATCGCCGGCGGCGCGGGCGCCGCGGTGGGCGAATGCCTCGCGCGCCACGGGCGGTCGGCGGCGCTGCTTCACCTGGGTCTGGCCGACCGCTTCCTGGAGCACGGCACCCGGGAGGAATTGCTCACCGAAAGCGGTCTGGACAGTGCCGGGATACTGCAGGCAATCCGGGAACACCAGGGCGCAATGATTGCCAAAATGCCCGCAGCCGGGTAATATCTTAGCGTTTTAGTCAGGAATTGGCCGTGGCCGGTAGTTATACTCTCAAGGTGTTGACCGATTTTGCCGCCGCTCACACCCTGCGGGATTACCCGGGGGATTGTGCGCGCATGCACGGCCACAACTGGAAGGTCGAGGTCGAGGTGGTGGCCAGCGACCTGGACGCCGCCGGCATGGGCCTGGATTTCAAAGTCATCCGTCAAACCGCTCGGGACCTGGTGGGCCGCCTGGACCACCGCTACCTGAACGAGTTGGAACCGTTTACGCAGATCAACCCGACCGCCGAGAACATCGCAGCTCATCTGTACCGGGGGCTGGCGGACGTCCTGAACGAACCGCGGGTACGGGTAAGCGCTGTCACGTTGTGGGAAACGGATCGCGCCTGCGTGCGTTATACAGAGGAACCGTCATGAACCCGACCGAACCGGCCAAGCGCATCGAGCCTGCCGCCCCCACCATCGAGGACGTACAGAGCAGCGCCGACACCCGTCATATTCCCATCGACAAGGTGGGGATCAAGGACATCCGTCATCCGGTGCGGGTCCGGGACCGTTCCAGCGGCGAGCAGCACACCATCGCCAATTTCAACATGTACGTGAACCTGCCCCACAACTTCAAGGGCACGCACATGTCCCGGTTCGTGGAGATCCTGAACCAGCACGAGACCGAGATATCGGTGGAGACGTTCAAGGTCATGCTCCACGAAATGGCGGAGCTGCTGGAGGCCAAGGCCGGCCATATCGAAATGAGCTTCCCTTATTTCGTCAATAAGCGCGCACCGGTATCCGGGGTGGAGAGTCTCATGGACTACGAGGTCACGCTGATCGGCGAGCTGTGCGACGGCAAGGCCAAGATGAACACCAAGGTGGTGGTGCCGGTCACCAGCCTGTGCCCCTGCTCCAAGAAGATTTCCGCCTACGGCGCCCACAACCAGCGCTCCCATGTGACGGTGAGCGTGCGGACCCGCGACTTCGTCTGGATCGAGGAGCTGATCGATCTGGTGGAGAAAGAGGCGTCCTGCGAGCTCTATGGGCTGCTCAAACGGCCCGACGAGAAATACGTCACCGAGCGTGCCTACGACAACCCGAAGTTCGTCGAAGACATGGTCCGGGACGTGGCCGCCCGCCTGAATGCGGACGAGCGTATCGCGGCCTACACGGTGGAATCGGAAAACTTCGAGTCCATTCACAATCACTCCGCCTACGCCATGATCGTCCATGACGAAGAGGAATCGGAGGACTGACGGGCTGAAGGCGGGTCAGTAGCGCTGGCGAAGGACCAGGCACTGGCCCTGGTTGTGCATTTCCAGCTGCCCCAGAAACGACATCCCCAGCAGCACCGACGGCGGCTGCGTGCCGTCGATCACCACGGCAGGCACGTTGTGCAGCGTAATCGCGCCGACGGTGACCGTCTTCAAGGTGATGCGGAACGCCGAGGCGATGCCCGAAGCGGTGGTGACCCGCACGGGCGTTCCCACCACGCGGAAGTCGATGCCCAGATGGCGCGCCTCGGCGGCATTCATGGCCACCTGTGAGGCGCCCGTGTCCACCAGAAACGACACCGGCAGACCGTCTATGCCACCCACGGTCGTGAACATTCCCGACGGTCCGCGGTAGATCCGCACTTCAGGCGTATCGCCGGTGTCGGCGGCCGGCGGACGCACGTCCGTGCCCAACCCCACCCTCAGTCGTCGTCCGTTCACCTCCAGCACCGCCCCTTCGCTGCTGGCACTGAGCAATTTGATCCCGCCCGCGGTCCGCTCACCGGCCGCCAGCATGGTGCGCACGCCGTTTATCGTCAATACGGCGTGATTGCGGAACAACGCCAGCACCTGAATATCAGGCGCTGCGCCCCGTGCCGCCAGGGGAGAGAGCAGCGTCACCAGCAATACCAGCGCTTTTACGGGGCAGCGGCACATGCTACAAAGTCGGCACCTGGGCAGCGAAACTGGAGTGCTCCATTATGGAACCGTTATGGATCTTCCGCCATGTGGACTGTGAAGGACCGGGCTACCTTGCCGACGTCCTCGAAACGCACCGCATTCCGTGGCGGTTGATCGCCGTCGATCGGGATGAACCCATCCCCCCCGCCATCGACGGCTGCGCCGGGCTGATCTTCATGGGCGGGCCCATGAGCGTCAACGACCCGCTGCCCTGGATCGAACCGGAGCTGATGCTGATTCGCGCCGCGGCACAAGCGGGCAAGCCGGTGCTGGGTCACTGCCTGGGAGGCCAGCTGATCAGCAAGGCGCTGGGGGGACAGGTGGGGCCCAACCCGGTGCGTGAAATCGGCTGGCACCCGGTGGACCGCGCCGACACGGCAGCCGCCGCCGATTGGCTGGGCGGCCTGCCCGCTCGCTTCGAAGCCTTCCACTGGCACGGCGAAACGTTCTCCCTGCCGCCCGGGGCCCAGCCCCTGCTGTCCAACGAACACTGCCCCCAGCAGGCATTCGCGCTGGACAACATCCTGGCCCTGCAGTGCCACATCGAAATGACCGAAGATCTGGTTCGGGAATGGGTGGCCCGCTACGCCGACGAATTGAGTACGCCCACGCCCAGCCTGCAAAGCCCAGAGCAGATCACCGCCGATCTGCCGAGCCGTATCAGTGCCCTCCAGAAACACGCCGACACCGTCTACCGGCGCTGGCTGCAGCCGCTGCTTGGCCGTTGACGATCATTTTTAAAAAGCAAAAAGCGTCACGGAACCCACGGAAAAGAGAAATGATCAATGATCAGCGTGGGAAGACAACTGAGAAATCAGGTCACTCAGCCCTTCCGTAGCTGCTGCCCGCCCGGCGGGTTGTTCGCTTATTGCGCTCTCAGGCCTGTGTCCGTCCACTCCGATCGTCGTTCCACATCTTTCGGCCGCGCCTTATTTCCTTCCGTGGGTTCCGTGGCGCCTTTTTTTAGTTTCTTCGCCAGGCCACGTAGGGCGCAATAACCGAAGGGCATTGCGCCGGAAGGGTGCCGAGTCGACCAAGGCACTGGTGCAATGCGCTGCGCTTATTGCACCCTACATCGCTTCGACGGATGCTCTGACCGCTCCGTAACGTGCAGCATTCCGGATTCGATCGGAGCCACGGAACCGTACGTGGAGTCAATGGAAGAATAAATGCCCCAGGCCACGTAGGCCGCGACAACCGAAGGGCATTGCGCCGCATAGCAGTCGCGGAAAGAAGGATGATGGACCGAGCAATAAACGGATCTCTGAGTCTCGTACCTGGTTCATCACGTCCCTTTTCCGTGCGTTCCGTGCGTTCCGTGCGTTCCGTGCGTTCCGTGGGTTCCGTGGGTTCCGTGGCGCTTTTTTGATTTCTTCGCTGGAGCCCTCAGCTGAAGCACACCGTCGATCTCACGACCACCAACCACGTAGGGCGCAATAACCGAAGGGCATTGCGCCGGAAGGGTGCCGAGTCGACCAAGGCATTGGTGCAATGCGCTTCCCTTATTGCGCCCTACCTCGCTATCGGAAGGACGCTGCGGGCCGTGGGTGCAGCGGCCAGGCAGGAAACTCAATGAACTGATTCCCTGGACACCTCGCGACGCCCCACATTCATTATTCCCTTTTCCGTGCTTTCCGTGGGTTCCGTGGCGCTTTCTTGATTTTTTCGTTGGGGCCCTCAGCTGAAGCACACCGTCGATCTCACGACCACCAGTGCAGTAACGCCCACAGCACCAGCCAGGCGTAACCGGCTGCCAGGGCGTCGTCGAGCATGATGCCCAGTCCGCCACCCACCCTGCGGTCGAACCAGCCCACCGGCCAGGGCTTGAGGATGTCGAACAGCCGAAAAGCGACGAACCCGCCGAGTACCGGCAACGCGCCGACCGGCATGGCCATCATGGTGAGCAGGTAACCGATGATTTCATCCCACACGATACCCGGGTGATCGTGCACACCCAGATCCCGGGCGGTTCGCCCGCACAACCAGATTCCCACCGCGAAGCCGACAGCAACCACCGCTCCGTACACGGGCATAGGAAGGCGCGCCACCAGCAGGTAAAGCGGCACGGCCAACAGCGTCCCGGCGGTGCCGGGGCCCACGGGGCTGAGGCCGCTGCCGAGGCCGAAAGCCAGCAGATGCACCGGCCGACGCAGCAGCGCGCCGAAGGTGGGTCGGGGACGCGGAGATGATGGCACCGGCTCAGCCACGGTACACGGCACCGTCAACCGAAATGGCGGTAGCCGGCCGCGCCGGCGACACAGGGCGAACCGTCATCGTGGAGGCAGCGCAGACCCGGTCCCTCTTCCACGGTTCCCACCTTCAGGTAGCCGCAATCGAGCCCGCCCAAAGCCGCTTGCAGGGCAGCCGCCCCACTCGGCGGCACGGTGAAACACAACTCGTAGTCGTCACCGGCGGCCAACGGCAGGCGGTCCCATTCGGGCTCCAACCCCGGGCGGTCCTCGAGGGTTTCTCGAAACGCGGTTGAGCGAGGCAGCCGATCGACCCACAGGGTCGCACCCACGTCGCTTCGTTCGAGAATGTGGCCCAGATCGGCGAGCAGGCCGTCGGACAGATCGATGGCGGCACTGGCCAGGCCCCGCAGCGCCCGACCCGCCTGCACCCGCGGCTGCGGATACTCCAGTCGAGCGACCAGGAAATCCCGGTGCATGGCCGGAACGGTGACGTCCTCCTGCAGCAGGCGCAGAGCCAGACCCGCGTCTCCCAACGTACCCGTCACGTAGATCCGGTCGCCGGGCTGCGCCCCGTCCCGCCGCAGGGCGCGCTCGGCGGGCACCAGGCCATGGGCCTGTACGGTGACGGTCAGGGGGCCACGGGTGAGATCTCCTCCCACCAGTTGCACACCGAAGCGCTGCGCCAGAGCGGAGAATCCCCGCGCGAAGCCCTCCAGCCAGTCCGTATCGGGTTGCGGCAGAGTGAGGGCCAGAGTAGCCCACGCCGGGTCGGCACCCATGGCCGCCAGGTCGCTGAGATTCACTGCCAGCGCCTTGTGCCCGATTGCAGCGGGGTCAGTGCCGCGGGGAAAGTGCACCCCGTCCACCAGGGTGTCCATGGCCACCGCCAGTTCCCTGTCCGGCGGCACCCGCACAAGGGCGGCATCGTCACCGACGCCCAGCACCACATCCTCGCGGGGGCTGCCGGCAGCGGCGAAATAGCGTTGGATGATGTCGAATTCCGAAACCGGCATGGCTGTTGCCCGTTTCCCGGTCGGCGCCGTGAGCCTGAGCGGCCAGTCAGTGCCGCGAACGGTCGCCGGGCACCGGTCCCGAGCCGTCCCCGGAGGGGTGTTCCACACCGCGCAGCACTTGTGCCGTCCGGTCGAGAACACCGTTGATGTAAGCGTGACCCTGCTCGGCGCCGAACTTGCGCGCCAGTTCCACCGCTTCGTTGATCACCACGCGGTACGGTACGTCCGGCCGATGGGCCAGTTCGTAGGTGGCGAGGCGCAGGATGGCCCGTTCCACGGGATCGACTTCCTCCATGGGCCGATCCACGAAGGCGCCCAGCGCCTTGTCCAGTTCCGCGCAGTGGGCGACCGACTGCAGAACCAGTTCCCGGAAGTAGTCCGCATCCACCTGCCGGTATTCGTCCCGTTCCTGGAACTGGCGCTCCACCTCGGCCGGCTCCATGCCGGTGAGCTGCCACTGATAGAGTGCCTGCAAAGCCAGACGCCGGGCGCGCGAACGCTCCCGGGAAGCGGGCCTTTTTCGGTCGGCCCCGGCTGCCATCGTCGTCAGGTTCCCAGGTTTCGCAGCAGACTGACCATCTCGATGGCCGACAGCGCGGCTTCCACGCCCTTGTTGCCGGCCTTGGTACCGGCGCGTTCGATGGCCTGCTCGATGGTGTCCACGGTCAGCACCCCGAACGCCACCGGCACGTCGTGGCCCATCATGACGTTGGCCAGACCCTTGGTGCACTCGCCGGCCACATACTCGAAGTGGGGCGTGCCGCCCCGGATCACCGCGCCCAGAGCGATGATCGCGTCGTAGCGTTTGGCGGCCGCCAGGCGCTGCGCCACCAGCGGCATTTCGAAAGCGCCCGGCACCCGCACCACGTGCAGATCGCGGGGATCGGCGCCGTGACGGGTCAGCGTATCCACCGCACCGCTCAACAGACTGTCCACCACGAAACTGTTGAAACGCGCAACCACCAGTGCGAAACGCGCATCGCGCACCTGCAGGTCTCCCGCAAACTCCGTCAGACTGTTCATGCCTTCATGTTCCTGTTGGTCGTTGTATCGCTGCGCCCGTCATGGACGCGGAATCAGTCACCGGGCACGTACTCTACCACTTCGAGTCCGAAACCGGCGATGGCGTGCACGCGCTTGGGCGCGCTGAGCACCCGCATACGCCGCACACCCAGATCGGCCAGGATCTGGGCACCGATACCGTAGGTGCGCAAGTCCTCCTCGCCCTCCGGCTCGCGGCGGCGGGGCTCGGAGCCCTCCTGCAGACCGTAGCCGCGGATCTTGCGCACCAGTTCGCGGGGGTCCTCGTTCTTGCGCAGCAGCAGCACCACACCTTCGCCCTCGCGGGCCACCCGTGCCAGGGCATTGCGCAGCGGCCAGCCGCAGTCGCCGGTGCGCGCGTCCAGCACGTCGCACAGGGAATTCTGCATGTGCACGCGCACCAGGGCCGGGCGTTCGCGATCGATGGCGCCGCGCACCAGGGCCAGATGGACTTCCCGCTCGAGCGTGTCCTGGTAGGCGACCAGCCGGAAGTCACCGTGCTCGGTGGGCAGGTCGCATTCGGCCACCCGCTCCACGGTCTGCTCGTGGTTGATGCGGTAGTGAATCAGATCCGCGATGGTGCCCATCTTCAGGCCATGCTCGGCCGCAAACACCTCCAGATCCGGGCGCCGCGCCATGGAGCCGTCCTCGTTGAGGATTTCCACGATCACCGCGGCGGGCTCCAGGCCGGCCAGGCGGGTCAGGTCACAGCCCGCTTCGGTGTGCCCCGCCCGGGTCAGCACCCCGCCGGGCTGGGCCATCAGCGGGAAGATATGGCCGGGCTGCACGATATCGTCCGGCCCCGCATCGGGTGCCACGGCCGCGCGCACGGTGTGGGCGCGGTCGTAGGCCGAGATCCCGGTGGTCACGCCTTCGGCCGCCTCGATGGACACCGTAAAGTTGGTGGAGTGCTTGGCGTTGTTGTCGTTCACCATGAGCGGCAGCTTGAGCTGACGGCAGCGCTCGCGGGTCAGAGTCAGACAGATCAGGCCACGTCCGTAACGGGCCATGAAGTTGACGTCCTGCGGACGCACCAGCGAAGCGGCCATGATCAGGTCGCCCTCGTTCTCGCGATCCTCGTCATCCATCAGGATGACCATCTTGCCCTCGCCGATGTCGGCGATGATCTCTTCAATCGAATTCAGTGCCATGCCTCACCTGTACCGGTGATCCGGTATCCGGCCCCGCAGCGACGCCACGGGACCCTGAAAGCCGCCCTGTTCACAATACTGACAACGACTCCTAGCCCTTCACGAACCCGTGCCGCGCCAGCAGCTCCAGGGTCACACCGCCGCTGCCCGCCTGCGCGGCCTGCTCGCCCAGCACCAGTCTCTCCAGGTAGCGGGCGATGATATCCACTTCCAGGTTCACCTGGCACCCCGGGCGATAATCACCGAGGGTGGTGGCCTGCAGGGTGTGGGGAACGATATTGAGCTCGAAACGCGCCCCGTCCACCGCATTGACCGTGAGGCTGACCCCGTCAACGCAAATGGAGCCCTTCTCGGCGATATAGCGCGCCAGTTGCGCCGGCGCTTCCACAACCAGTTGCTCGGAACGACCCTGGGGCGTGCGCTCGACCAGGGTACCCACGCCGTCCACATGGCCGCTGACCAGATGCCCTCCCAGCCGGGTGGTGGGAGTGAGCGCCTTTTCCAGATTGACCGGGGTGCCCACCTGGAAACTCCCGAACGTGGTACGCCGCAGGGTCTCGCCGGAGACGTCCGCCCAGAAACCGTCACCGGGCAGTTCGACCGCCGTCAGACAGGCGCCGTTGACGGCAATGCTGTCTCCCAGCGCGACATCGCCGAGATCCAGCGAGCCGGTCTGCACGCGCACACGCCGGTCCTCGCCCCGCGGCTCCAGCGCGGCAATGCGGCCCACCGCCTCTACGATACCGGTAAACACGACTGTCTTCTCCCGGTCCCGTCCGCGGGACCCGTCATCATGGCGGCGACTGGCGACAGGGCACTGCGGTGATCCGCCAGTCTCTGCCCACCGCCCTCACATCCCGAATCTCCACATCGAGGCGCTGATCCATGACATCCAGGCCGGGCAGATGGAACAGGCCGCGGGCTCCGTCGCCCATCAGGTGCGGAGCCATGTAGACCACCAGTTCATCGATCAGCCCCGCGCGCAACATGGCACCGCTCAGTACCGCACCGGTTTCCAGCAGTACCTCGTTGATGTGCTGTTCGCCCAGATATCCCAGGGTGCGGGTGAGATCGACCGCATCAGACCCATCGGCCAACACCACCACCCGGGCGCCGGCATTCTCCAGCTCGCGCTGCAGGGCGGGCTCCTCGCAAGCCGTGAACACCAGGGTGTCGCCGGCCAGCGAGAGCATGCGCGCCGTTGCCGGCATGCTGAGATGCGGGTCCAGCACCACCCGCAGGGGCTGGGGCGCGTCACCGTCGGCCGCCACCTCGTCCAGCCGCACGGTCAGGGACGGATCATCGGCCAGTACCGTGCCGATGCCGGTCATGATCGCCGAGCTGCGCGCCCGCAGCCGGTGTACGTCCTGCCGGGCCGGTTCCGCGGTGATCCATTTGCTTTCGCCCGACGCCATGGCGGTGCGGCCGTCCAGACTCATGGCCAGCTTGCAGCGCACGAACGGCCGGCCGGTGCGCATGCGCCGGACGAATCCCGGGTTCAGCGCCTCGGCCTGACCCTGCAGCACACCGCTTTGCACCTGTATGCCGGCATCGGCCAGTTCGGCGAGCCCCTGGCCCGCCACCCGCGGGTTGGGGTCCTCCATGGCGGCCACCACACGGGTAACGCCGGCATCGATCAACGCGCGGCTGCAGGGCGGCGTGCGTCCATGGTGACAGCAGGGCTCCAACGTCACGTAAGCGGTGGCGCCACGAGCGCGTTCGCCGGCACTGCGCAAGGCATGCACTTCGGCATGGGGCTCGCCCGCCCGCTCATGCCAGCCCTCCCCGACCACTTCACCGTCGCGCACCAGCACGCAGCCAACCCGCGGATTCGGGTCCGTGGTGTAAAGACCGCGCTGCGCGAGCCGCACCGCACGCGCCATGTAGCTGTAGTCGTCGACCGCTGTCATCACCGCCGTGCCGGTCTCAGCTGGCTGCCGTCCCTCGGGACGATCGGTTCAGGCACCGCACCACGCGCCTACTGTTCGTTGTCCTTGGCCCCGTCGGGCAGCAGGGGCATCTGCTGGCGCTTCTGCTCGGCACTGGGCTCCTTCTCCAGACGCTCGATCTCCTCGCGGAAGGCGTTGACGTCCTGGAAGCTGCGGTATACCGACGCAAACCGCACATAGGCGACCTGGTCGAGGTCC